>NZ_JBHSGT010000019.1:0-50674 GCF_042654605.1 Enterococcus eurekensis | reverse complement strand
ATTAAAAAAAGTGCTGAAAGAAAATCTCTATGAGATTTTTCCATCAACACCAAATATTATACAACCGATATTACTTGATAAAAGAAGCTGCTTGCTCTCCAGCTTGACGACCGAAAATAATGATATCGGCAACTGCGTTACCACCGATACGATTGTTTCCATGTAAACCACCGGTAACTTCACCTGCAGCATATAGACCCGGAATCACCACATTTTCAGTGTTGATAACTTGCGCATTTGTATTAATTTTTACGCCACCCATTGTATGATGAATACCAGGCGCAATTTTAATTGCGTAGAAAGGACCTTGTGATAAGTCGTTATCCATCGCTGTTTCGCGCTTGAATGCATCATCTTTTTTATTTGCAACAGCTTTGTTCCAAGTGTCAAGGGTTGCTTTTAACGCTTCTTCTGGCGTTTCAATTGCTTTGGCTAGTGCTTCTGGTGTATCTGCTTTGACAGTTAATCCTTGTTTTTCATAAAAATCAATTGCTTTGACCCGTTCTTTGACACCTGCGTCAAAAATTAAGTAAGCAGATTGCTCAGGTAAAGCGATAATGGCTGCAGAGACTTTATCACGTGTTTCCATTTCATTAAAGAATCGTTGGCCGGCTTGATTGACTAAAATAGCCCCTTCGCCACGAACGGCTTCGGTAATCAATAATGATTTTGTTTGATCAACCGTTGGGTGAATTTGGATTTGGTCTAAGTCAACGGTTTGTCCACCAAGTGATTGAATCATTTTAATTCCATCACCTGTTGAACCTTCTTGGTTAGTTGAAACATAGCCTTTAAGTTCAGGTTTGTTTTCAACAACAAGATCCATGTTCGCACCAAAACCACCTGTAGCTACGATAACTGCGTCTGCGTTAATCACTTTTTCGGTGCCTTCAATTGTGACGGTGACTCCTGAGATTTGATCCTCTGTTTGATTAATTTTCGTTACATCAGCGTTGACAAAAAGGGGGATTTCTCTTTCATGGATATTACGTAAAAGACCATCAACTAAATATTCACCAACAGCGGAACCGTCCGTTGGGCGATGGGTTCTTTTTTCGCTCATACCACCAGTTGTCGTTAAATTATCTAGAGTAATACCCATTGAGTCTAACCAATCAATTGCATCAGCTGAATGATCAACAAAGTAACGTAAAAGTTCTTGGTCATTGGTTCCGCCGCCACCTTTTAGTGACTCTTCGAAAAATAAATCATTCGAATCTTCAATGCCTTGTTCTTTTTGGAAAGTTGTTTGTGACGCATTCATTCCAGCCGAAGCTTTTAAAGTATTCCCACCAGCAATCGGCATTTTCTCAAAGATAACAGGGTTTGCTCCAGCTTCTTTTGCTTGAATAGCAGCAGACATCCCAGCACCACCAGATCCGACAATGATGACATCATACTTGTCTTTTAATGTCGTAGGGTCAGTATATTCTTGGACAGAGGCGCCTGAAGTGGTATCAGTCGTTTTTTCTTTTATTTCAGAGACCGTGGTAGATGAACTGCTTGCTGAGTTTCCGTTCGAACAGGCTGAGAATAAAAGAACGGAAGATAGTAATAAAACGTGTGAAAATATTTTTTTCATGATAAATCTCCTTACTTGATTCGATGTTTACTTTTCTAATGTAAGCGAACGTGTGATAAGAATCAATGATATTGTGATAAATATCACTAAATTTTAAAAGAAAAATGTTAGATTTGATAATTGTTGGCTTAAAACAGGACTTTTCGTGGTTTTTCTATTAAAAACAAATGTGAGTTATTTTTCAATAGTAATTTTTTTTATTTGTGAAACCTTTTTGTCATTTATTTTTTACTAAGAAAAATGGGAGCTTTTTTCCTTTTGATGAAAGATTGAAGAAAATCATGTATAATAATAATGACAATAAGACTAAAAAACAAAAAAGAAGAAGAATGAGGGATTTTTGTGAAGAAGATACTAGTCGTAGATGATGAAAAACCAATTTCTGATATTGTAAAATTTAACCTTACGAAAGAAGGATATGAAGTTTTTACGGCTTATGATGGCGAAGAAGCGCTTGAAAAAGTTAAAGAAATCGAACCAGATTTAATTTTACTTGATTTAATGCTACCAAAAATTGATGGATTAGAAGTAGCAAGAGAAGTACGTAAAACGTATGACATGCCAATTATTATGGTTACGGCAAAGGATTCAGAAATTGATAAAGTCTTAGGACTTGAACTAGGTGCGGATGATTATGTCACAAAACCTTTTTCAAATCGAGAATTGATTGCTCGTGTCAAAGCCAATCTGAGACGCGGGGCTAGTTCCAATAAAGAAGCCGATGTTCCGACTACAACTGAGCTTGAAATTGGCGATTTAACAATCCATCCAGATGCTTATATGGTTACAAAAAATGGTAGTACGATTGAGCTAACGCATCGGGAGTTTGAATTATTACACTATTTAGCTAAACATATCGGACAAGTAATGACCCGTGAACACCTTTTACAAACCGTTTGGGGATATGATTATTTTGGTGATGTACGGACGGTTGACGTGACAGTCAGACGTTTACGTGAAAAAATTGAAGATAGTCCGAGTCATCCAAATTATTTAGCGACTAGACGTGGCGTTGGTTACTATTTACGCAATCCAGAACAGGAGTAGTTGAATGAAAAACAAAGTTCGCTTTTATCGCTCAGTGAACTTTAAAATCGCCCTGACATTTATCTTGATTTTATTCATTTCAATCGAGATTATCGGGGCGTATTTTATTCGTGGCTTAGAGCGCTCTATGATTGAAAATTATAAAGATACAATGAATACCCAAGCAGAAACACTGTCTGGCACGATAAGTACTTATTTGAATCGTCAAAATATAGACATCGATGAGACGAATAACGAGATTCAGCGGATACTAGACAATAGTGATTCAGCAGATATTTTGGAAATGCGAGTCGTTGATGAAAAGGGGATAATTCGTGCCACGACTGACGTCAATGACCGAAGCTCTATTGGTAAAAAAAGTATCGATTCTTACATTGACCAATTTACAGATAAGAGTTTCATTGCTTTAGATGAAACGAGTGGTAATCGGGTGTTGATTAACATTCGGGTCTTGGAGTCGGTTGGCGATGTTGTGGTTGGTTCACTCTATATTCGTGGCGATTTAGAAAAGCAATATCAAGAAATTTCGAATATTGCTTTAATTTTCGTTACTGCTACAATAATTGCGATTGCGATTGCAATCATTGTCTCAATGTTAGTCGCGCGCTCGATTACACAGCCAATCGGAGAAATGCGTGAACAAGCCTTGCGAATTGCTAAAGGTGATTACAGTCATACAATTGATATTAAAGCACACGACGAGTTGGGACAATTAGCGGAGACATTCAACCAATTAGCTGAACGAATTGAAGAAACACAAGAGGCGATGGAAGCAGAGAGAAACCGTCTAGATAGCGTGTTAACCTATATGACCGACGGGGTAATCGCAACAGATCGCCGTGGTCGCGTGATTATGATTAATGAAATGGCGCTGTCATTATTAAATTTAAAACAAGAAGAGTCTATTGGTGAATCCGTTTTAAAATTATTGGATATAGAAGAATCTTACACGTTGCGTTCTTTACTTGAAAATACGGAAGAGATGCTGCTTGAGCGTTCTTCGGATGTTTCGCATATGAATCGTCTAATTTTGCGCGTTGATTTTTCAATGATTCGTCGTGAATCAGGATTTATTTCCGGTCTAGTTGCGGTTTTACATGATGTAACCGAACAAGAAAAAACGGAACAGGAACGTCGGGACTTTGTTTCCAACGTTTCACATGAGTTACGGACGCCTCTAACAAGTATGCGAAGTTATATCGAAGCACTACATGATGGCGCTTGGAAAGACGGTGAAATCGCACCGCATTTTCTAGAAGTGACCTTAGAAGAAACGGACCGTATGATTCGGATGATTAACGATCTGTTGAGTTTATCAAAATTAGATAGTGGCAATGCGCAATTACAATTGGAGTTTGTGAATTTCAATAATTTGGTGAATTTTGTCTTGGATCGCTTCGATATGATGGTCAACAATACCGAGAAATCATATAAAATTCAAAGAGAATTTACAAAACGTGACCTGTGGTTGGAAATTGATACGGATCGGATTATTCAGGTAATTGATAATATCATGAACAATGCGATTAAATATTCGCCAGATGGCGGGACCGTGACTGTTCGTTTAATTGAAACGCATAATCATGTGATTTTAAGTGTTTCCGACCAAGGCATGGGTATTCCGCGTAAAGATTTGGCTAAAATTTTTGATCGTTTCTATCGTGTGGATAAAGCACGCGCGCGCCAACAAGGTGGAACAGGATTAGGTTTAGCGATTTCGCGGGATGTGCTGAAAGCACATGGTGGCTCAATTTGGGCCGAAAGTCGTGAGAACTATGGCTCGACATTTTTTATCAGTTTGCCATATGAGCCGTATGAAGAGGAGTGGTGGGATTGATTAAAATTAAAGAAAATATATTACATGTTCTTTTAATCTTGATGGTCGCCACAAGTTTTTATTTATCTTATTTAATTTGGATGAGTCCGGTTGGTCGTGATACTTTTTTAAAGAATGAAAGTGCTTTTGAAACAATCGAGGAAAAGGTTGAAGAAATTAATAAAGAGAATATTTTTTTACCAATCAAAGTCCGTTATTCTGAAAATAATAAGAATCAAGAGACACAAAATGAAAGTTTACTTCTGCAAATTCAACAAGCGTTATCAAATAAAACCTATCATAGAACCAAGTGGAAAAGTTACTTTAATGAAAATGACTATTCGAAGGCAATCGATATTGAACATGGTTTTGAATTAACATATGGCATGCTTTTCCCAATAACGGAATATCTGGATTTATTTAATTTAAATATAGATATCAGTGAAGAAGAACAAGTCCAAGTCTATTTTACAAAAATACAATTAGATGTCCAAAAGAATGAAGTTCGTTTTATTAATGAGGAAGATTGGACCGTTTACACGGTTAGGCCAGAAAAAAAGCTAACAAAGGTATTAGAAATAATCAAAAAAGTTGACTATCAGTGGCGTCCAGTTTCTGAATCCGTTGCTTTTTTATCGAATCAATTCTTAACCCAAAATGAATTAACACTGAAGAAATATAGTTATATTTCTTCGACTAGACGTTATACGCTGTTTCGCGATGCTTTTTTTACCAATCCAAAAGATGTGCGTAGTAATGGAACAAGCGCAGATACTTATTTATACGATGGGACAGAAACGCTAATAATGAAACAAAATCAAGAAATTGTTTTGTTTGAAAATGTATTAGAAAATATAGGTGATCTAAGTATTTTTGAAATGAGTTTTCCTTACGTACAGCGAATGGGCTCAAATTATGGTTCGGTTCGGGTGTTAAATCAAGCGCGTAATCAAATTGACTATCGTATGTTTGTTGAAGGATTCCCAATCTTTGCGGAGGACTTTGAAGGACAATTGGCGTTTAGCTTTTCGGATAGTGGTCAAGGTAATCAAAAAAATATCAATATCCAAGGGAATTTAAAGACATTGCAAATTCCAATCCCATCACAAGAAGAAGTTGTTTTACCGGCGACCGAAAAACTGGTACAGACTTTGTACCAAAATGGAGCGGATTTAAAACAAATTCGTACGTTCATGATTGGCTATGAATGGAAGAATATAGAAAATACGGGAGTAGTAGATTTAATCCCAAACTGGTTTATCAAATATGGCGATACGTGGTTAAGTTATGAAGGATTGCTTAATCAGCTAACGGAAGGCGGAGGAGTGTAAGATGGATTTCAAACGAATTGAATGGATCTTTTTCCTTGCGTTTCTAGGTTTAAATGTCTTCTTATTTAGTATGTACCGTGAAGCAAAGATGAATCAGACGATTACTTCTCGAACGAATGAAACCATTCCTTTACATAAACGATTAGAATCAGAAAATATTACTTATGAAGGAGATTTCTCATCTAGAAAACGAGAAGGGTACTATTTAAGTGGTGTACCGACCAATTTTGATGAAGCGCGTAAAAGTGAACGATTACGTTTAAATAATCCCGATTTGTTAGGGAGACAAACAACGATTGAGGATAATTTGTTGAAGCATAAAGTTGAAGATGTCATTTTATTAACAGATGTTAATCAAGCACCAGAAGTGATTGCTAAAATTTTGAATCAACAAGGTTTAGTGCTATTTGGCAAAGAGTATCAATACAATGTCGAAGAGTCGACATTATCAAATGATTTTCCAGAGATTATCGCGGGGCAATTTTATGAAGATATTATTATCAACGATCCAGCCAGCCGTATAACGTTCTTTCTAGAAAAAGAAACTGAACACTGGCGCGTAAATGAATATATTCAAACACATATTTCAGAATTGCAGCCTTTACGAGAAATCATGCCGACTTATTCAGAAAGAGATGCGATTAATACTTTATACATTAATAATCAAATCCCCTCGAATTCCAAAATATTATGGCGTCAACTAGCCTATAAAATGACTTTGATTGTTCGAGGACAGGCGATTTTCGTTCCGACTTGGTTTATCGAGATTGAAACGAGCGATCACGAAATCAAGACAGAGATGGTTAACGCTTTTACAAACCGAATTATTACGAATTCAGTTGTAGCAACCGTAGAAGATTAAGAATAATGTAAGTAAATAGAAATAGTGAGGTCTTAATAGTGAGTCAATTATCAACATTTCAAATAAGTGTATTAGCTAGTGGCAGTTCAGGGAATTCTTTATATATCGAAACAGAAAAAAAGAAAATCCTCGTTGATGCGGGACTAAGCGGGAAAAAAATAACCTCTTTGTTAGGTGAAGTGGGGAAAAAACCAGAAGATTTAGATGCAATTTTAGTTACTCATGAGCACCGCGATCACATTCATGGTGTCGGTGTACTCGCCCGGAAATATAAACTTGATGTCTACGCTAACGAAAAAACCTGGTTGGCAATGGATCCTTTGATTGGTAACGTACCAATTGAACAAAAACACCACTTTGAAATGGGAAAAATTTTAACATTAGGTGATGTTGATATTGAAAGTTTTGGTGTTTCACATGATGCAGCAGCACCACAATTTTACCGCTTTTATAAAAATAATCGTTCATTTGTAATTTTAACCGATACCGGTTATTGTAGCGATGCCTTAAGAGGAGTCATTAAAGGTGCAGATGCATATTTAATAGAGAGTAATCATGACTTAGGAATGTTACGAATGGGTGCGTATCCTTGGAGCTTGAAGCAACGTATTTTAGGTGATCAGGGCCATTTATCCAACGAAGATGGTGCGTTAGTGATGGCAGATATTTTAAGCGATGCGACAAAACGTATTTATTTGGGTCATTTAAGTCGAGAAAATAATTTAAAAGAATTGGCCCATCTAACCATGGAAAATGTACTAAAAGAGCAAGGACTCGGTGTTGGCGAAGCATTTGAGATTTATGATACAGATCCAGATCAAGCAAGTTCTCTTTTTACCATTTAAATAAAAAAAGTGATATAAAATTTTCATAAAAAAAAGGGGAATGTGACCAACTGTCGCATTCCCTCTTTGTTGCCTATGCTTCAATATCTAGCTCTTTTAGAAAAATTTTCCGTTGATAATTATCATAGGATTGATTGTAACGATTACGAAAATCAAGATATTTACCAGGAAGATCGTTGTATGAAATTTCTTTTAAAACTTTACGAGTCACTTCTGTAGAAGAAATATTTAAAAAATTGAATAAAAAAGTTGTGGGACGAGTCGCAAGATTACTAAAATCCCGTTTGATTACGCCATGTGAAATAAAACCACGTCTCATTAATTCATAAATTCGCATTTCGACGCGTTCCACAGCAAGTTTAAAATGGTTGTCCAAAATCACGGTGCTATTAAAAGGATTGGAAATAATTTCTGAAACACGTCCGGCATTAATCCAAATCGTTTGTTTGTCATTCTTACCACCAATTGGCATTAAGCTATAACGATTCGTGGCTACAGGTACTCTTCTGATTTTTTTCTCAAAAAAAGACTGAATGGCTTCAATATAGGGTTCATATTTAAGTTGATTAAATCTCATGAGTATCTCTTTGACGATTTCAATTGGGGCTAGTTCAACAACTAGCCATGAATCTTTATATAAAATCAAACTCGTGTGCTTATCACGTCCAATAATGGGTAAAATGGCATATATTTCTTCCTCGTACGCTGGAGAGATGGCAGGATCGACATAATTCGCTAATTCATACGCAAGATAGGGGTCAAATACACAATGTGCAAGTAGCTCTTTAATTGATTTTAAACAAAATCGATAATTATCTATGCATTCTTCTGTTGCTGTAAAATAATTTTTAATAACGACTAATGAATGTTGAAATGCCAATAGAGATCACTCCTTTTAATGGTGTACGATTTTTAGTTTGATTACATTATATTATACTGATAAAAATAAATATTTCACCTGTTATGTTAAAAAGTGAGCAATATGTCATTGAAATCTCATGTAATAATTACTTGACCTTGTCGTTACGTTAAGCTTTAAAATAAAATTGAAAGGAGATGAAAGGATGCTATATTCGATTCAAAAGATGAGTCAAATTTCGGGAGTTAGTGGACGGACACTCCGTTATTATGATGAATTAGGGCTATTAAAACCAAAAGAAATTAGTAATGTTGGTTACCGTAAATACAGTGATGCTGAGGTCGATAAATTACAACAGATTTTATTGTATAAACAGATGGGATTAAAACTAGAAGAAATAAAAACAATTCTTGAAAATCCTGATTTTGATTTGAAACAGGCATTGGAGAAACAGAAAAAACAATTGTTATTAGAACGGAATCGATTACAACAAATAATTGAGACGGTTGAGAAGACACTTGAGGGAATGAAAGGAAAATATCAAATGACAAATGAAGAAAAATTTAAAGGATTAAAAGAAGAAAGTATTCAAAAAAATGAAGAAAAATATGGTCAAGAAATCCGACAGAAATATGGTGAAGAAGTTGTACAGGTAAGTAATAAAAAATACTTAAACTTAAGTGAAGATGAATTTTCAGATATGCAAGTGACAGAATCTGAACTTTTAGACAAATTGACGACTTACTTAAGTCAACCTGATATTAACCAGACACTAGCGAAAGAAATTTTTAAACTCCATAAAAAATGGCTGCAATTTTCATGGGCTACCTACCAATCAGATGCTCATAAAGGTGTAGCAATGATGTATGTAATGGATGAACGTTTTACAGCCTATTATGATAATCGAGCGGGTGTAGGTAGTGCGGAAGCATTAAATCAAATCATTCAATACTATGCTTAAGAGAACTGGAAAAAGAGGAAAGAATCATCAGAACGATTCTTTCCTCTTTTTTTTAAGTTATAGCACAGTTGATAAATCAGTTGCAGGTAAATCTAAGTCAGCTGCAATCCCAGCTTCAACGAGGTAGCCATTATAAATATTTAACCCACGAGCAAGCACCGAATTCGTTTGGATTGCTTCTTGAATTGGCATGCTTGTTAGGTACTTAACGAATTCTAAAGTACGGTTACTTAAGGCGTAAGATCCGGTTTGTGCAACCGCGCCGGGCATGTTGGCAACAGCGTAGTGGATCACGCCTTCGTCTACGTAAGTTGGATTATCATGGGTCGTTGCTTTTGCGGTTGTTTCAAAAATACCACCTTGGTCAATTGCAATATCAATAATCACTGACTTATCTTCCATACTACGTACCATTTCTCGAGTAACAAGTGTTGGTGCTTTTCGGCCTGGAAGTAAGACTGCTCCAATAACTAAATCAGCATTCTTTACTTGTTCAGCGATGTTAAATGCGTTTGATAGTAATGTTTGAACTTTCCCATCAAATTGGATATCAAGCTCTTTTAAACGCGCCACGCTGACGTCCAAGATTGTGACGTTCGCACCAAAACCAACAGCGATTTGAGCAGCGTTTGTGCCGGCAACACCACCACCGATGATAACGACATTTCCTTTACGCACGCCAGGTACGCCAGCTAATAAGATTCCTTTACCGCCGGACAAGCCCTCAAGGAATTGGGCACCAATTTGGACGGCCATTCGACCAGCAATTTCACTCATTGGTGCTAATAACGGTAATGAGCCATCATCCATTCGCACCCCTTCGTAGGCGATTGCTGTGACTTTGCCTTTCATTAAGGCTTCAGTTACTGGCTTGTTGGCTGCTAGATGTAAATAAGTAAAGAGGATGAGACCTTCTCTAAAATATTTATATTCGGATTCAATCGGTTCTTTTACTTTTAAAATAAGATCATTTGCCCAAACATCTTTTGGATCTGCGACGACTTTTGCCCCTACGACCTGATAAGCTTCATCTGTGATAGATGAACCTTTACCTGCATCTTTTTCAACGTAAACTTCGTGTCCAGCTTGAATTAATTCATACACACCAGCTGGAGGTAAGGCAACGCGGTTTTCATTATTCTTAATTTCTTTTACGATTCCGATTTTCAAATCTAATCACTCCATTGTTTTTTCCCTTGTAAAAATTATAGAGCAAAAACGGTTAGAAAACAATCTCGTATAGAAAATTCAGAAAATTTTAAGAAAATATTAGAGAAAGTAAGATGATGGCAAAGGGATGCCTATGAAATTTTTATCCGATGAAGAGATGTTATTTGATCGACGGGCAAAAAAGCTTAAACTATTAGAAGCAGGAGGCAAATTCGAGCAATTGAAAGAACCAATTGTTCAAATTTGCCTCCTGTTACACACAAAAAAAGATTTTTGATATCTATTTACTGTGGCTATTCACCAATTAATGCTTCTAATTCAAGACTCGTTGTCTCCCACGTCTCTAAATCAACGAGTTGCTGTGCTTCTTTTTCTTCGATCTGTTTTTGAAGATTTAATAATTCGATGTGATCATTTAAGATAATCGGATCCGTCATTTTTTCTTCTAGCTGGCTAATTTCTTCTTCAATAGTCGCTAAATCCTCTTCAAGTTGTGTAATTTTCCTTTCTAACTGACGAATTAATTTTTGTTCTTCTTTACTTTTTTGGAAATTTTTCTTTCCTTCAGAAAAAGTTGCGACGGCTGTCTCCGGTTTTTCCAGTAAAGCAGCAAGTTCAGCTTCTTCATTTTTCTTTTCCACATAATAGTCGTAATCACCCAGATATAAACGGCTTCCATTCTCAGAAAGTTCCACAACTTTTGTCGCAATGCGATTAATAAAGTAACGGTCGTGTGAAACAAATAGAATTGTCCCCTCATAATCGATTAAGGCATTCTCTAGAACTTCCTTACTATCGATGTCTAAATGGTTGGTTGGTTCATCTAAAACCAGGAAATTTTCGTGATTCATTGCCAGTTTAGCTAATGCGACACGGGCTTTTTCGCCCCCACTTAAAAGTCCAATTGTTTTTTCGACATCTTCACCAGAAAAAAGGAAACTACCTAAGATACTACGAATATCAACTTCAGGTGAAAGGGGGTGTTCATCCCATAATTCTTTTAAAATAGACTTACTAAGGTTTAATTGTTGTTGTCCTTGATCATAATAGCCAATTGAGACGTTGGTTCCATAGCGCATTTCACCTTCAAGAAATGGAATTTCTTTTAGAATCGAGCGAAGGAGGGTCGATTTTCCGATACCATTAGGACCAACTAATGCAATGGCATCCTTCCGACGAACATCAAGTGCAATATGGTTAGCTAGTGGCTGTTCATCATAACCGATTGTAGCGTCTTCTACTTGTAAAACGACATTACCAGAAGGTTGGTCAATTTCAAATAGAATGTTAGCTGATTTTTCAGAGCCTTGTGGACGATCAAGTCGCGTCATTTTTTCAAGTTGTTTGCGTCTGCTTTGAGCTCTTTTCGTTGTTGAAGCACGTGCTAAGTTTCGTGCAACGAAGTCTTCTAATTTGTTGATTTCGGATTGTTGCTTTTCAAATTCTTTCCAATCAAGAGCTAATTGTTCTTCCTTTAATTTTAAGAAACGACTGTAGTTTCCTTTGTAATGGGTCATTTTATGACGACTAATTTCATAAATTTCGTTGACAACTTTATCTAAGAAATAACGGTCATGTGAGACAATTAAAAGAGCGCCTTTGTAGTTTAACAAATAAGTTTCTAACCAAGCGAGTGTTTCAATATCTAAATGGTTTGTTGGCTCATCAAGAATCAGTAAATCGGGTTGCTGTAACAGCATTTTAGCAAGTGCCAAACGTGTTTGTTGACCACCGGATAGAGATTGAATATTTTGTTGATAGAAACTGTCATCGAATTTAAATCCGTGCAAGACTGAGCGAATCTCATTTTCGTAACTATAGCCATTTTTTTCAGCAAACGTATGTTGTAAATGATCGTATTCCTTCAAATAACGTTCACCTTCGCCAGTTGAGATATCAACGGTACTAATCATTACTTCTAACTCACGCATCCGAGCTTCCATATTTCGAACTTCGTGAAAGGATTCGAGCATTTCATTCCAAACTGTATTTGAAGAATCCAAACCAGTATTTTGAGCTAAATAACCCATTGTTAGTGCCTTAACTTTAGAAATATTTCCTCGATCGGGCGCTTCTAACCCAGCAATTATTTTTAAAAGCGTCGATTTACCGACGCCATTTCGTCCCACTAGTCCAATTCGACTACGCGAATGGACTTCTATATGGATGTTTTCAAATAAAACCTCTGCTCCGAAAAGCCGGGCAATTTGGTTTCCTTGTAGTAAAATCATAAAAATCCTCATTTCTGTTTAGGGGCCATAAATATAGCCTGATTGTTGATGTGCTATTTGATTTATGCCGTTACATAATCATCTATTTGAAGTCAGTTTATCATAGTTTTATAGCGGTCGCGACTCTCAAAAAAAAGTTTCTTACAAAAAAACGGGATTTGTGAGCAAGCGAATTGCTTTTATAGGGGGAAGTTTGCTATGATAAGACAGTAAATAGTGAAGTTTTCACAAATGGAGGTACAGGAACAGTGAAAGAAAATCAAATACCAAAGGCAACAGCGAAACGCTTACCTTTATACTATCGTTATTTAAGAATATTAAACGATGCAGGCAAAAAGAAAGTATCGTCAACAGAGTTAAGTGAGGCCGTACAAGTCGATAGCGCAACAATCCGTCGTGACTTTTCATATTTTGGTGAATTAGGAAAACGTGGATATGGTTATGATGTGAAAGATTTAATGAACTTCTTTGCAAAAACCTTGAATGATGATCAAATGACCAATGTGGCTTTAATCGGTGTGGGTAACTTAGGAAGTGCCTTATTAAAATATAAATTCCATCAAAGTAACAGTATCCGTGTGAGTGCGGCCTTTGATGTTAACCCTGAAATTGTTGGACGAATTGTGGATGGTATCCCAGTATTCCCAATGTCTGATATGAAGGAACAAATTGCGATTCAACAAATTGAAATTGCGATTTTAACGGTTCCTGCTGAATATTCACAAGATGTGGTTAATGAATTAGTTGAATCAGGAATTAAAGGTATTTTAAACTTTACTCCAGCTAGAATTACTGCACCAGCTGATATTTTAGTTCAAAACGTGGATTTAACAACAGAATTACAAACATTAATTTATTTCTTACATTCAGGTGGCGTGATTCCTGAAGATTAAAAAAAAGGATTTATGGCTTGTTAGGTCATAAATCCTTTTTTTAATTGTTATCGAAAATCGCTTCATAGCTTGTCGGCTCAGACATTGCTAAATAATTATCAACTAAAGTTTCTAGTTGCTGAAAATTAATAAAGCGTGCTTGTCGGTGAACTTCTTTCCCTTGATAAAAGACTAAGATAGCTGGCGCAGTCATTACTTGAAATGTCCCTGCAACTTCTTGGTATTCAAAGGCATCTAATGCGTACATCGGTAAGTCATGATTGGCAAACATTTGCTCAACTCGTGGTTTGACTGCATGACAGACAGAACAATTTGGCATCGATATATATATTAGAACAAGACCCTCAGAATTAACTGCTTCGAGTGTTTGTTCAAATGTTTTATTGATCATCAATGAATCCCTCCTTAAAGTGAAATATACTAAGTAAAAATAAACTTGTCAAATTTTGGGTATTTACTTATATATTCTTCAAAAAAAGGTCACAAATAAAGCGTATATTGAAATTGTTGAGAAATAATTTATTTGTAGTTTAAGGCAAGGTTTAGTACAATAGATAACAGATAGAATGAGTTCAAAAAGAGAAAGAGGTGTTGCTTTATGGGATTTACGGATGAAACGGTTCGTTTTGATTTTGATGACAATCGGAAAAAAGAAGTGAGTGAAACACTATCCATTGTTTATCAAGCTTTAGAGGAAAAAGGCTATAACCCGATTAATCAAATTGTCGGTTATTTACTCTCTGGAGACCCAGCTTACATTCCACGCTATCGTGAAGCTCGCAATTTAATTCGTCGCCATGAACGCGATGAAGTACTAGAAGTTTTAATTAGATACTACTTGAAGGATCATGGAGTGCACTTATCATGAGAATTATGGGACTAGACGTCGGTTCTAAGACAGTCGGAGTAGCTGTCAGTGATCCAATGGGATGGACGGCCCAAGGTATCGAAATCATTCAAATTAATGAAGCAGCTGGACACTTTGGCTTTAAACGTGTGAAACAACTAATTGATGAATATGAGGTAACGAAAGTCTGTATTGGTTTACCAAAGAATATGAACAATACAATCGGACCGCGTGCGGAAGCGTCATTTGCCTATGGTAAAGCACTTGAAGAACGATTCCAAGTACCAGTAGTCTATCAAGATGAGCGTTTGACAACAGTACAAGCAGAGCGGATGTTAGTCGAGCAAGGCAATGTGTCACGTTCAAAACGTAAAAAAGTAATAGACAAAGTAGCGGCAGTAATGATTTTACAAAATTATTTAGATCAAAATAGTAGCAGCTTCTAATCAAGTTGCATAAAATTAAGAAAAGAGGAAATAATATGACAGAACATACACATGATCATGAAGGACATGAACACATTACATTAGTAGACGAAGAAGGAAATGAAACGCTATACGAAATTCTTTTAACCATCGATGGCCAAGAAGAATTCGGACGTAACTACGTTTTACTTTACCCAGCGGGCATTCCAGAAGATGAAGAAGTTGAATTACAAGCATATGCTTACATCGAAAACGAAGATGGCACAGAAGGTAACTTAGAACAAATCGAAACAGACAAAGAATGGGATATGATTGAAGAAGTTTTCAATACGTTCATGTCTGAAGAAGAAGAAGCTTAATAATAAGTAGGACAAACCTTGATTTAATAGGGTTTGTCCTTTTTTTATTTTTGTTTGAACGTGCTTTTGAACGTGTTCTAGTTAATATTTAAGTGTTTGACAAAGTTTTCAACGGTTTTTTCTTTCGATTCTTGTGATAGATGGCTGCTTTTATCCATGGATAAAAGCAACCAATCGAAGACTTAATAAAAGAGGACTATCAATTAAATTGGTGTTGTGGGTAATACTTTTGTTTGACAGGAAGTATTATATTTTGGTTAGATACAACTAACAAATCAAAGTAAATTTTAATATAAATCTAAAAGACAATGAGGGAGGTAATTATACGTTTGAAAAAAACAGATGTAATTACTTTTTATTTTCAAGAAATGTAAGCGTTTTCAGGTATAGGAGGAGGGGAATTTTTGGAAAATAAGGGGAAGTTAATTAAGAAGAAAACATTTTTTTCGAAGGTTAATGAAAGCAGAACGTTAATTATTATGTGTATTCCAGCAATTCTGTTTTTTTAATATTTGCATATGCACCGTTACCAGGTAATTATATTGCATTTACTAACTTTAACTTTCGAGATGGAATATTTGGAAGTCCTTTTGTTGGATTTAAAAATTTTGAATTCTTAGTAAAGTCTGGAAAACTTTGGAATTTGACACGAAATACTGTTCTTTATAACATTGCCTTTATTGGCATAGGAAATGTCTTACAAATTGCATTAGCAGTAATGCTGAATGAAATTCATAATAAGTATTTCAAAAAAATTTCCCAGACATTAATGTTTTTACCCTATTTTATTTCTGCCGTATTAATTGGTGCGATTGCCTTTAATATTCTTAATTACGATACTGGTGTATTGAATACAATTATACGTGAAGCCGGTGGAAATCCTTTAAAAATTTATAGTATGGCAGGAATTTGGCCATTTATTATTGTGTTTTGTCAACTATGGCAATCTACTGGTTATGGATCAATTGTTTATTTTGCTGCGATTATGGGAATTGATAAAAGTATGATTGAAGCGGCCCAAGTCGACGGAGCTACAAGCTGGCAACGTATTCGTTTTGTTATTCTTCCAAACTTAAAGCCAACTTTTATCATTCTATTTTTATTTTCATTAGGTGGCATCATGTGAGGCAATTTTGGTTTGTTTTGGAATTTAGTTGGAAACAACTCACAGCTTTATACAACAACAAATATTATTGAAACTTCTGTTTATCGTATGATGATGTCACAAAATAATTTTACCTCATCAACAGGGGTGGGATTATATCAATCCATTTTCGGCTTTGTTTTAGTTATAGTAAGTAACTGGATTGTCAGAAAAATAAATAAAGACTATGCATTATTTTAGGAGGTTAACAAATGAAGAATATGAATAATAAACCTGAATTATTCATACTTCTAAATTTTCCTTATTAATTTAGGAAAACCGTTGGTTTATACTTTTTCATCATTGTATTCCGAATGTGAATCGCACCATTGTTTCAAATTTTGTTTGCGTTCAAAAATCAGTACGAAAAACTTCCGGTTTTTGGGCGCACGATCCCCTTGGAATTCATTAATTTTTTTAAAATTTCAGTTGGCTCTCGGCCCTACCAACAGAGTTGCTGGATTTTGTCCAATAAGTGGTAGAACAGGTTTTGGTAGACATGGGAAGAGATCGTCTTCAAAAACAACTTTCGGCCGCTGCGGACCAGCTTGCCAGCCAAGAGGCTTACCATCATCCGGCCATGGTTTTCCAGAAAACAGGAGCTATCCGTCTTGTCGAAATGGAAACCGTTCTTCGCTTCCTTGATATAATTCTCCATGGTGCCACGCTTGTGGTACAGCTGGAACATTACTTTGGCGGATACATTCTCCGAAAAGTTCGTCACCAAGTATTCATGGCGAAACGTTAATTCCCCTGCATCGCGTGTCGATTTGATGCAGACACGCCTCTTTTTTTTCCCAACTGCTGGCTTGATAGGTTGTCGAGTAATAGTAGACTTCCCGGTGTTCCCAGGGATGGTCGTCGCCGATCAAGACGAAAGATTCGGCCAACTTGGCCAGTTTCGCATTCGCCTTGAGGCGAATCACATAATAACTTTTGTAGGTTTCACAGGTATCATAGACTTCCGGTGTCGCAAATCCGCTATCTCCACGCACCATGATATCGGTGCACGGGAGGGTGTGGCTGTAATGCTCCAGCATTGGCTCCAGAAATGTTTTCACCCCATTTGAGGTATAAACATTGCCAGAACGAAGTTCTGCTTTCAGGAAATCACCCGTTAGGCCATCGAAAGCAACCAAGGGATGGTACCCGTTCGTGCCATAGTGGGCATTGTAGTTGGCAGCCTCTTGATTCCCGAATGTATCGGAATGAGTGGAATCCAAATCGATGATGAGTTCGGTCGCATTCCGTTTCGTCCGCGCTTTATCAATTATGGCTTGATTCAGGCTTTGGAATTGGGAGATGGTTGCCTCCGTTATTCGATCCCAGAACCGAGAAAGAGACGCTTGCGATGCAATCCCGTCCTTATCAAGCACCAAACGGAAAATAGGATCTTCCTTCAGTAAACTGGCGGAAGAATCCGTAGCGTATCCGGCAATCAACTGGAACAAGAGTTGCTCCAGCAAGGAAATGTTGTCATGATGCCAGTAGCGTCGGTTGTCCTGGAAGGTGAGAGAATGGGTAGCTAATGTTGAGAAGCCAATGGAATCCATGAATTCTTTTACCAAAATCAGCCCAGAATCGGTGGAAAGATTTCCGTCCGTATTATTTACGACCATGTTTGAGTTGAAATTTACGCGTTTTTCCTGTAATGTAGCCATTGAGAGAACCCCTTTCATGGTTTAGTTTAGTCGCTTTAACCATAGCAGATTGGGGTTCTTTTTGTACACCCAAAGGGTGTCGGATAACTAAACAAAAAACAGTGTTGGAACAACGCTTAGAGAGCATTTTAGAATACTATGAATTATTCAGGAAGAAGAATTCTATTTAAATGGTGAACCAATCAAAATTATTTCAGGTGCGATTCATTATTTTCGAGTTGTACCAGAATATTGGCGTGATCGGTTAGAAAAATTGCGTTTAATGGGTTGTAATACAGTCGAAACCTATGTTGCTTGGAATATGCATGAACCGACGGAGGGGATCTTCAATTTTGAGGGAGGGCTTGATTTACGCAAGTTTATTCAAACGGCTCACGAAGTTGGTCTCTACGTTATTTTACGTCCGGCACCTTATATTTGTGCGGAGTGGGAATTTGGTGGACTGCCTTATTGGTTATTATAAGATTCAAATATGAAATTACGTTTTGATTACACACCCTTTATGGAAAAAATCAATCATTATTTTGATCAACTTTTAGAACAAGTAGTTGATTTACAGGTTACAACGGATGGTCCGATTATTTTGATGCAAGTTGAAAATGAATACGGTGGATATGCCAATGATAAGAGTTATATGCGTAAAATGGCAGAAATGATGATTGAAAAAGGAGTCAATGTTCCTTTAGTGACATCAGATGGACCTTGGGGTGATATGTTAGAAAATGGCTCAATTCCAGATATAGCTTTGCCAACAATTAACTGTGGCTCGAAAGTCAAAGAACATTTTAAACGTTTACGAGAATTTCATGGCGACAAGCGGCCGTTGATGGTAATGGAGTTTTGGATTGGCTGGTTTGATGCCTGGGGTGATGAGGCACATCATACGACAAGTGTTGAGGAAGCGACAAATGAATTATCGGATATTTTATCTGAGGGCTCAGTCAATATTTATATGTTCCATGGAGGGACCAACTTTGGTTTTACGAGTGGTGCGAACTACTACGAAAAATTACTACCAGATGTAACGAGTTATAATTATGATGCACTCTTAGCTGAGTGGGGTGATATCACACCAAAATACGAAGCCTTTAAAGAAGTGATTCGTCAATATGCAGAAATTCCTGAGTTTCCATTGACAACAAAAATTCAGAAAAAAATTATGGACAGCAAAAAGTAGCAGAGCGTGTTTCGCTATTTGAAATAATTGATAAGCTGAGTCAAAAAGTCTATTCGAATTATCCAGTTTCAATGGAAGCTTTGAATCAAGGACGCGAATATATTTATTATCGTAGTCAAATTGGTCCAGCTCGTCCGATCGATGATTTCCGACTTATCTCGACAATGGACCGAGCACACATTTTTATTAATAATAAACTGCAACAAATCCAGTATGATTTAGAAATTGGACAGAAAGAGTCACTTGTATTAGAAGCACCCAACAATGAATTAGGGATTTTAGTTGAAAATATGGGACGAGTAAATTATTCTGTAAAAATGAATCATCAACATAAAGGGATTAAAGACGGTGTTCTAATTAACGGAGCGTTCCAAAGCGAGTGGGAAATGTATTCATTACTGATGGATAATTTAGAGAAAGTCAATTTTTCGAAAGACTATATAGTTGGGCAACCAAGCTTTTCACGCTTTCTAGTCGAAATGGATGAGACAGGTGATACTTTTATTGATTTAACGGGTTGGGGTAAAGGCTTTGTGCCGGTTAATGGCTTTAATATTGGTCGTTACTGGAAAAAAGGACTACAAAAACGTTTATATATTCCAGCCCCCATTTTAAAAGTTGGGACAAATGAACTTATTGTTTTTGAATCGGATGGTGAAGTGGCGGATTTCGTTACGTTAACAGATATACCTGATCTAGGTTAATTAATAGGAAAGAGAGCAAAAGGTGCTGCGATATTAGTCGTAGCACCTTTTAATGTATTAAATATTTCGAACGATAAGCACTTGGTGTTAAGTTTGTTTGCTGTAAAAAATGACGATTAAAGCTACGTTGGGTTTCAAATCCAGCTTGTAACGCAATCTCTAAAATAGAAAGTGTCGTTGTTTCGAGTTGTTGTTTAGCGTAGGAAATACGTAAGTGAGCTAAGTATAATGGCAAACTCATTCCGATTTTATTGGCAAAAATCTTCGAAACCGTGTAAACATTTGAGTGTACAGCCAGTGCAATATCTGCAGCAGAAATTGGTTCGCGATAATGAGTATCGATGTAAGTCAAAATTTGATGGGTTAAAGATAGTTTTTCGGACTGGCGTTTACGTAATTCAAAGACTTGAATAAATTGAGCGAAAATTAAATGCCAAAGTGCCTTTTGTAAATAATATTGACGATAATCATCAGTCGAATCGAGTGCTTTTATTTGCGCTAATAGATTCTTCATTTCATAAGAACTATCAAAGATGGGATTTTTAGGGCAATAGGCCGTTAATAATGATTCGTAATCCGAAAGGAAAGAAGAATCGATTAAGTGGATGGTTGCTTGGTAATCAAAAGTTGAGTAATAGCTATGAACGCAATGTGGGAAAATGATCGCAATCATTCCTTCAGTCAGTTGATATTCTTGTTGCTCAATTTTTAAAATACAGATTCCCGAAGTGACGCAAACTATTTCTGTCTCTTTGTGTAAGTGATTTGGAAAATGAAAGTTTTGAATATCCATTCGTCTAAAAGGTTCATTTTCTCGATGGTTTTCATAAAAGGCAAACATTTCTCTCCTCCTTAAAAGATGCCAATTTTTGTCTACTTATTTTGTCTATCTGTCACGAAGTTTAACGGAAGAATTGATAGAATACAAGTGCTATTAGAAAGATTAAACCTATTAAATGAGAGCGGTTACTAATCGTTGTTACCGCTTTAAAAAGAGAGGAGAGATTCGATGAAACAAGCATTGATTATTCAAGGGGGCTGGGACGGTCATGAGCCAAAACTGACAAGTCATCGATTTGCAACGATGTTAAGAGAAGAAGGTGACTGGGAAGTTCGGATTGAAGATAGTTTGACCTATCTAGAAAAGGAAGAACATTTAGCTTCGATTGACTTACTTGTAATGTGTTGGACAATGGGTAAAATTTCAGCTGAACAAAGAGAAAATGTTTCGAAGCACGTAGGAAAAGGCATGGGGTTAGCTGGTGCTCACGGTGGGATGTGTGATGCCTTTCGAGAAGATACTGAATGGCAATTTATGACTGGTGGTCAGTGGGTTTCGCATCCTGGTGGTGATGGCATCCACTATACGGTTCATATTAATCATGGCTCAAGTCCAATTATTGCAGGGTTAAGTGATTTTAGCGTTTCTTCGGAGCAATACTATTTACATGTCGATCCAGCGATTGAAATTTTGGCGACAACGCGTTTTCCACATGATGATGTCCCCTATTACCACATTTCTAATAAACCCATTGATATGCCCGTTGCGTGGACAAAGTTTTGGGGAAATGGTCGAATTTTCTATCAATCATTAGGGCATCAAGATCGAATTTTTGATGAAAGTCCAATGGCTCATAAACTGATGAAGCAAGGATTACTTTGGGCTGGGGAAAGTAAAAGAGAAGTGGAGCGTTTGCAATTGACAACAGAACGTTTTGAGAATGATGCAAAAATGTATTAATGTAGGAGGTTAAATAATGAAAATGACAAAAGTTGCTTTAATTGGCGTAGGCGATATTAGTGGGATTTATTTAGAAAATTTAACACAGTTATTTAAACAAATTGAAATTATTGGTGTCTGCGATTTGGTTCGAGAAAAAGCCGAACGGGCAGCTGAAAAGTATCATGTTGATAAAATTTATGAATCGATGGCCGACGTTTTTGCGGACCCTGAGGTGGAAATTGTTTTAAATTTAACACGACCTTATGAACATTTCGAAGTAACGAAACAAGCTTTAGTAGCAAACAAGCATGTTTATTCTGAGAAACCACTGGCTGCAACAAAAGAAGAGGGTGAAATACTCGTTTCTTTGGCAAAAGAAAAAGGCTTAATGATTGGTGGGGCACCGGATACTTTCTTAGGCGCATCGATTCAAACGTGTCGTAAATTAATCGAAGATGATTTTATTGGTGAAATTGTTGGTTGTAATGCAGCGATGATTTGTCGAGGGCATGAAACTTGGCACCCAGATCCAGCATTTTATTATCAATTTGGTGGTGGGCCGATGATGGATATGGGCCCCTATTATTTAACAGCGATGGTTAATTTAATGGGGCGCGTAACAGGAGTAACGAGTGTTACGCGGAAATCTTTTGCTTCACGTATGATTACGAGTCAACCGCAAGCGAGAACAGAAATTAACGTTGAAGTTCCGACCTATGTGACAGGGATTTTAGAATTTGAAAATGGAGCGATTGGTAATTTATTAACGACATTTGATGTAGTCTATCAAGAGCAAGCACGTTTTGAAATTTATGGTTCAAAAGGAACACTTATTGTACCGGATCCGAATTTTTTTGGTGAGAAAGTTTATTTATTACGAAAAGGAGCAGACGATTTTAAAGAAATGCCATTGATGTTTGATTATCAGGAAAATTCACGTGGTCTTGGGTTGGCAGAAATGGCAGTCGCTTTGCAAAACGGTAGACATCCACGGGCGAATATGGAACAAACCTTTCATGTTTTAGATATTATGACGGCTTTTCAACGAAGTAGTGATAAAAAAGGTTACGAGAAAATTGAGTCGCCATATATGAAAGAGCAGCCAATGGAGTCGGCTATGATTTTAGGAATCATTGAAAATTAGAAAATTCCGAGGGTTTAATAGAGCCCTCGGAATTTTTTTGGAGTGTAGCCGGTTCGTTTTTTGAAGAGATCAATAAATTGACTTGTCGAATCAAATCCAACTTTGATCGCAATTTGCTGGATGGATAGTTCAGGTTTATTAATCAAGAGCTCTTTCGCTTGACGAATCCGATAATCTGTTAAGTATTGATAGGGACTTTGACCCATAAATTTTTTGAAAACACGACTAAAATACTGGGGACTAATATAACGATTTTGAGCGAGTTGAGTCACAGTGATCGCTTCCGTATAGTGTTCTTGAATTTCTGTTAAGCTAGGCTGAATATATTTTTTAAAAAGTTCATCATTTTCTATCGGTTCATAATACTGACCTAGTTTCAGTAAGAATTGATAACAAAGAACTGATAAGGAAAACTGTTCCGGTTCTTTTTCAAAAGCAGTAATCATTTTTTGAATGTTGTGGGTAAATGAAAAATGCTCGCTATTTTTGACAAGAATAAAGGTTTGATTGGCTAGAATATCATTGAAATGTTGTTTTAGATTGCCATCGAAGGTTGCGAAATTCGTTTGCCAGTCCTTTGTTATTGGATAATAAGCATGCGCCACAAAAGGAGCAATTAAAATTCCTTCCCCTATATTCAATATATTCAATCGAATTTTTTGATTTTCAATCCAAATTTCACCGATACCTTTTTCTTTTTGTAACCAATGATATAAAGGGTAGCCTTTCATTCGTTGTAAGCTGACTTGATCCCAGTGATTACCAATACTTTCAATACTAAATGGAAGTTTCGGATTGGATAAATTAAAATAAACAGTCATACGTTCGTCCACCTCGATGTTTCTAAATCTTATATTTAAAATAGTAACACAGGAAAAAATTTCTGTCAGATTAGATTTGTTTCTTTATTGTTTGTATACGGTATTTAAAAAATCATATATTTATTCAATTACTAATGTAAGAATGGTTTAAATCATCAAAAAAGTAACCCTTTTCTTCAATAGTCTTTTTTCTACTTCTTCTTTAAAATAAAGAGGAAGTAGTTTTTTTGTATGTTTTGAAAACCACCTGCTATGCGGGTGGTTCTAGAGAGCTTCCAGCGGGGTATTAAAAAATCCTCCTAAAATGATAAGATAGATTTGGTTTCCCGACCACAAACTATCAATCAAATAGGAGGTTCCTTATGAAAAAGGACAATCAAAGTTTATCACACACAACATGGAAATGTAAGTATCACATCGTCTTCGCACCAAAATACCGAAGACAAATCATCTATGGAAAATAAAAACAAAGTATCGGTGAAATATTAAGAGAGTTACGTGAAAGAAAAGGCGTAGAAATTATAGAGGCTAACGCATGTAAAGATCATATCCATATGCTAGTTAGTATCCCACCTAAATTAAGTGTCTCTGGATTTATTGGTTATTTGAAGGGGAAAAGTAGCTTAATGATATTCGATCGACATGCAAATTTAAAATATCGTTATGGTAATCGAAAATTTTGGTGTAGAGGCTACTATGTCGATACCGTGGGAAGAAATAAGAAACAGATAGAAGAATATATACGAAACCAAATTCAAGATGATTACGTAGCAGATCAGCTAACATTATTCGAGGAGTATGATCCGTTTACCGGAGAAAAAAATAAGAAGAAATCATAGATCCTTTTAGGATCAGTGAGTAAATGTGGTGCACGAGGGAAACCGATTCAGTAAGCCTTTTAGGCTTAGGCCGGCAATAGAGGCTTTCAGCCGAAGAACAGACCTCCAGTTCACACTGGAGGTTTTGATTTATTTAAGGAAGGTTGGCGAATAAGATGGAAAAGATTTATCCTTGCTTATGGTTATATAATCAAGCAGAGGAAGCCGCTCGATTTTATACTTCTATTTTTGCAAATGGTGAAATCCGGGAGACACAATATTATTTGGATGATATACATAAACCAAAAGGTAGTGTTTTAACTGTCGAATTCAGTATTGCCAATCAACGTTTTCTTTTATTAAATGGTGGGGGATGATTTTAAGATTACTCCAGCGATCTCATTTTTTGTTGATTGTGAAACGAAAGAAGAATTAGACACGTTATGGCATGCTTTACTTGATGGTGGGTTTGCGCTTATGCCGCTTCAAGAATATCCGTTTAGTGACTATTTTGGTTGGGTGCAAGATCGATATGGCGTTTCTTGGCAAATCCAACCAAATAATTGGCTCAAGTTAGTCGATACGAGCAATTTAGCCCGTGCCGAAGCAGTCACAAATGAATTATATAAAATGAAAAAGATTGATATTGCTCAATTAGAAGCCGTATATAATCACTTTGCGTAAACTTCTAAAATGATGTAAGAAAGAAAGCGTTTAATGTTCTTAAATTTCAATTTAATTAAAAAAGATGGTTGACAATGAGAAACTTCTCATGTAAAGTACAGTATAACATTAATAGCTAATCCATTGATGAGAAGAGTAATTTTTGAAAGCATTCATTAGAGAGGTTCCATTTGGTGAAAGGAACTAATGTACTAGAAAATGAAGATGGTCTCGTAGGATAAATCATCGATATGTAGGTGATTTCGTCAGGTCTAAACGTTATATTGGACGCCATTACAACAATTTTAGTTGATGTGATGGGCAGAGGGAAGTCTAGGCTTCCGAACAAAGGTGGCACCGCGATGATTCGTCCTTTATCAGATTACTGATAAAGGACTTTTTTGTTTTATAAAATAGGAAATCCCCAATCTTGGGTAAAATATAATAATAAAAGGTTTTAAACAATAAAGGAGAGAAATGATATGAAAAAGAATTTAAAGAGTGTTTTACGTTTTGGTGTTTTTGCAGCAGCGGCATTAGGATTAGCAGCCTGTGGTACAGGTGGCAAAGGAGAGTCATCATCTGAGGCAGCGGGTTCTGGATCAGAAGGAGAAAAAACAGTCATCACAGTGGGAGCTAGCTCAACACCCCATGCAGAAATTTTAGAACAAGTTAAAGGTGATTTAGCTGAAAAAGGCTTTGAATTAGACGTTAAAGTTTTTGATGATTATGTTTTACCAAATACGGCTTTAAATGATGGCGATTTAGATGCCAACTTCTTTCAACATTTACCATACTTAGAAAACTTCAATAAGGAACATGGTATCGATTTAGTTTCAGTTGGTGGAATCCACTTTGAGCCACTAGGTATTTATCCTGGAAAATCGACTTCACTTGATGCTATTGCTAAAGGTGGAAAAGTTGCGATTCCAAACGATGCGACGAATGGTGCTCGCGCGTTATTACTATTAGAAGCTGCTGGATTAATTAAACTAAAAGAAGGTGCGGATATTACTTCAACACCAAAAGATATTGTTGAAAATCCAAAAGATTTAGAAATCGTTGAATTGGATGCAGCCCAAGTTGCTCGTGCGGTTCAAGATGTCGACGTTGCAGTTATCAATGCGAACTATGCTTTAGAAGCTGGTTTTGATGTTGAAAAAGATGCGTTACAAATTGAAGATAAAGACTCTGAAGCGGCTCAAACTTATGCAAATATTATTGCAGTCAAACCAGAAAATAAAGACTCAGAAGCAATTAAAGCATTACTCGCTGCTTTACAATCAGAAAAAGTAAAAACATTTATTAATGACACCTATAAAGGGGCAGTTGTACCAGCATTTTAATACATGATGAACGAGGAGATGTGACGCAAGTTACGTCTCTTTTTTATAAAAATTCATGAAGGAATAATAAAACAGATATTATTGAATGAAATTACAGATAAAAGTATCGCATACTTTTTCACATAGGACTACTAAACAACCACTTCAAATTAAGATTAAAACGAAAGAGAGACTGTCTTGACAGTAAAATAAATGTTTTTCAGAAAGTAAGTATTTGTGAACACTAGTACTTTTAAAATTAGATTAAAAAAATAGGTGAAATTATCATAGTAATTTAAACATAAATTTGTCAAGGGAATGTTAAACTAATATATGTAATGAAGAAATTTACTTGGAGGGTTATTTAATAATGATTGATGTTATCGATTTGAATAAAGTTTTCGATAATGGTTTTGAAGCATTGAAATCGGTTAATTTTAGAATCGAAAAAGGAGATTTGGTTTGTTTACTAGGTCCAAGTGGTTGTGGAAAATCGACTATTCTAAATTTAATTGCCGGTTTGCTTTCACCAACAGGTGGCGATATTCAGTTTAAAGGGGATTCCGTTATTAAAACAGAACCAAAAGATCGCAACATCGGTTTTGTATTCCAAAACTATGCGTTATACCCGCATATGACTGTTTTAGAAAATATCATGTTTCCTTTAACTGTTGGAAAAAATAAAATTGCTAAAGATGAAGCGAAAAAAATTGCTGAGGAATACATGGAATTAACGAACATTGAAGATTTGAGTCATAAAAAACCTGGAACGTTATCTGGTGGTCAACAACAACGTGTTGCGATTACGCGTGCATTAGTTCAAAAACCAGAAGTTTTGTTATTAGATGAACCATTAAGTAATCTAGATGCTCGTTTACGTTTGAAAATTCGTGAAGAAATTCGTCGTTTAGTCAAAGAAGTTGGTATCACCACAATTTTTGTTACACATGACCAAGAAGAAGCCCTATCAATCAGTGATAAAATTATTTTATTAAATGAAGGCGTAATTCAGCAAAATGATGATCCGCAAAACTTATATTTAGAGCCAGCGAACTTATTTGTTGCTCAATTTATTGGTAACCCAATTATTAATATTTTACCAGTAGAAGTCAAAGACGGTCAAATGCTTCATGAAGCATGGAATTTCGATACAAACCGCTTCGAGGTAAACCGATTTAAATCACCATTAACAGACGGAAAATATTTCTTTGGTATCCGTCCAGAAGACGTGATGCCTGTCGAGGAAACAGTAAGTCTATTTGATACGTCAATTAGAGGCGTTGAGTTAATCGGTCGCGAACGTATTTTAAATTTCCGATTGGGTAATGAGAACGTCAAATCAATCGTTAGTGTAGAAGAAGTCATTGAAGAAAACGAACACCGTCACTTTGATTTTGCATACCATAAAGCTTTTATTTTTAAAGAAGATGGAGAAAGAATATACTAATGATGAAGAAAAACTATAATCCGGAGAATGAGCGCAAAGCATGGTTGTTCCTATTTCCGTCTTTAGCGGTTATTCTACTATTCAGTATTTATCCTTTATTTCGTTCTTTTTTTATGAGTTTCCAGACGGGGACGTTAATTAGACAAGAATTCGGTGGACTTGAGAACTATCAAAAAGTTTTAACGGATCCACTATTTTTCCGTGCGCTAAAAAACACGGCACTCTTTGCTGTAGGTACCGTTCCTATCGCGTTAATTATTTCATTAGCTATTGCTTGGATTATTTTTGAAAAAGTGAAACACAAATCGTTTTTTGAAACGATCTTCTTTATGCCCTATGTCACAAGTACGATTGCTATTGGGATTGTATTTCGTTATTTCTTTAATGGATCATATGGTATCGTTAACTATTTACTAGGTTTAGTCGGTATTCCAGCCATCAACTGGCTTGATTCAGTGGATATGAGCATGACAACTTTAATTATTTTTGGAATTTGGACGAGCTTAGCTTTTAATATTATCATTTTGTTATCAGGCTTGAGAAACATTGATGCAGAACACTTTAAGATCGCTAAAATGTTTGGCGCAACAGATTGGGAAATTTTCCGTCGGATTACTTTCCCGCAACTTGTACCGACGATTGCCTTTTTATCAACGGTTAATTTGATTAGTGCTTTTAAAGTTTACACACAAGTTTACGCTTTATTTGGCGGAAAAGCTGGAATTGCGAACAGTGCAACAACAGCGGTTTATTATATTTATGATAAGTTTCATATTTCTGGTCGCCCAGGAATTGCAATGGCCGCGACAGTTATCTTATTCTTGTTAATTTTACTTATCACTTTCTTACAAAATAAATTATTAAAGAAAGTGGGGAATTAAAATGAAAAAAATAGCTACTGGCATCTCGCTCTTTTTCTTGGTAATTATGGCAATTGTGACACTGTTTCCGTTCATTTATATGATTTTATCAGGATTAATGACTTACAGTGAAGCAACAAGTATTCCACCAACCATTATTCCAGAAAAATTACAATGGGAAAACTTTACGACCGTTTTTACAAAAGCACCATTTGTTCGTTACTTCTTTAATACAGTATTTGTTTCTAGTGTAACGACAATTGCGACTGTGGTGACGGCGGTGTTAGCATCGTTTGCCTTAACGAGCTTGAATTTTAAATATAAAAATTTGGTCTTAGTGGTAATGGTCTCACTGTTAATGGTTCCTTATGAATCAATTATTTTTACAAACTATCATACAATTTTAAAAATGGGCTTATTGAATTCATATACTGCTCTAATTATTCCATTTTTAACTAGTATCTTTTATATTTACTATTTAAATGGTTATTTAAGAAGTATCCCCGCTACCTTTTATAAGGCTGCGAAAATCGATGGGGCAACAGATTTAGAGTACATTTGGCGTATTTTAGTACCTATGTCAAAACCAGCCCTTGTAACAGTTGGAATTTTAACGTTTATTTCAAGTTGGAATTCATTCCTATGGCCGTTATTAGTTACGAATGATAAAAAATACCGTCTATTGAATAACGGGCTTTCAGCTTTTACAACGGAAGCAGGTAGTGATGTTCATTTGCAAATGGCTGCTGCAACGTTGACCGTTATCCCAATTTTAATTATTTATTTAGTCTTTAGAAAAGAAATCATTCGAGGAGTGGCAAAAAATGGTATCAAAGGATAACACAACAATTACCTTTCACAGTGGTATTTTAACCATTGGTGGAACTGTCATTGAAGTCGCATATAAAGACGCGCATATCTTCTTTGACTTTGGGACCGAATTTCGCCCAGAACTTGATTTACCCAATGATGAATTAAGTACGTTATTAGAAAATGGCTTGATTCCAGAATTAAAAGGACTTTATGATACCCGTTTAGGTTATGAGTATCAAGGAGATGATAAGAACGAATATGAACATACAGCGGTTTTCATGTCGCATGTTCATTTAGATCATTCGCGGATGATTAATTATTTGGATCCGAAAGTTCCACTTTATACAATGAAAGAATCAAAAGCAATTTTAAATACATTAAACCAAACAGGCGACTTTTTAATTCCTTCTCCATTTGAAGCGAAAAACTTTACGCGTGAGATGATTGGCTTAAATGCCCACGATGTGATTGAAGTGGGGAAGATTTCCGTTGAGATTGTACCAGTTGACCATGATGCTTATGGCGCAGCAGCCCTTCTAATTCGGACACCAGACCAATTTATTACTTATACAGGTGATTTAAGATTACACGGTCATAATGTCGAAGATTCACTAGCTTTTTGTGAACTAGCGAAACATACAGATGTTTTAATGATGGAAGGCGTGAGTGTTAGTTTCCCAGAAAGAGAAGAAGATCCAAAACAATTAAAAGTTCTAAGCGAAGAAGATTTAATTCAACATTTCGTTAAATTAATCGCTGAAAACCCAGAACGTTCGTTGACCTTTAATGGTTACCCAGCCAACGTGAAACGTTTTGAGAAGATGATTGAAGATTCTCCGCGTACCGTTGTCTTAGAAGCAACAATGGCGGCCTTAATTTTAGAAATATTTGGGACAGTTGTTCCTTATTATTATAATAATCCAGCAATGAAAATTGCTAGTTTGGATGAAACGCTTGAAATTTCCTATGAAACATTATTAGCGGATCGGACCAAATATATTTGGCAAATTGTGGATAACTATGAAGATTTACCAGAAGGTGGTCTTTACATTCATAGTGACGCCCAACCTTTAGGAGAATTTGACCCTAAATACGCAATCTTTTTACAAGCGCTAGCGGACAACAACATCGAGTTTGTACGACTAGCATGTTCAGGACATGCATTTCCAGAAGATTTGAATAAAATCATTGCATTGATTGAGCCTAAATTATTGATTCCAATCCATACGCTTCGACCAGAAAAGCTGGAAAATCCGTATGGTGAAAGAATATTGCCTGAACGGGGCGAACGCATTATTTTATAAAAAAATGGTTTAAGGGGAGAAAAAAATGAAGTTCAAACGTTTCGCAGTAACATCGTTGGCCGTAGCCGCTACTTTTGCATTAGCAGCATGTGGAGGAGGGAATACTGATTCTAGCAGTGAGGATAAAGGCGCTAAAGATAGCGTTGTAACAGAAATCACTGAAGAAACAAACATTACATTCTGGCACGCAATGAATGGTGCACAAGAAGAAGAGTTAACACGTTTAACAAATCTTTTCATGGAAGCAAATCCAAATATCAAAGTGGAGTTGCAAAACCAATCATCTTATGGTGACTTACAAGCAAAAATCAATTCAACGCTACCATCACCTAAAGACTTACCAACATTAACACAAGCTTACCCAGGTTGGTTAAGAGATGCTGCGTTAGACAATATGCTAGTTGATTTAGATCCTTACATGTCAAACGAAACAATTGGTTGGGGCGAACAAGAACAAATCATCCCATCATTATTGGATGGTGCAAAAATCGAAGGCAAACAAGTTGGGATTCCATTCAATAAATCAACAGAAATGTTATTCTATAATGTTGATATGTTTGAAGAATACGACGTTGAAGTACCAACAAACTTTGAAGAATTAAAAGAAGTTTCAAAAACAATTTACGAAAAATCAGAAGGTAAGGTTGTCGGAGCTGGTTTTGATTCATTAAACAACTTCTATGCAATTGGTATGAAAAACCGTGGCGTTGATTTAAGCCCTGAAATGGATCTTTCAAGCCCAGAATCGAAAGAATTAATTAACTACTACTTCGAAGGTGTTAAAGAAGGTTACTTCCGTATTGCTGGTTCTGATAAATACTTATCAGGTCCATTCGCTAACGAACAATTAGCAATCTATATCGGTTCTACTGCTGGTGAAGGTTACACAGCAACTGATACAAAAGGTAAATTTGAATACAATGCAGTTAACCGTCCAGAAGCAATCAACTTACAACAAGGAACAGACCTTTATATGTTTGATAGCGCATCAAAAGAACAACGTACAGCTGCTTACCTATTAATGAAATTCTTAGCAACACCTGAATCTCAATTAGGTTGGGCAATTGCAACGGGCTACATGCCAATTGTTGATTCTGTTGTTCAAAGCGACGAATACAAAAATTCAGGTATGAAAGTTCCTGTATCATTAGGCGAAGCAACAACTGAACTATTCTCAATTCCAGTAATCGAAAATGGCGATGCTGCTTACAATGAAATCCGTGTAATCATGGAAAATATTTTAGCAAACCCAACAAAAGATTTGGATGCATTAATTGAAGAATCTGCACCTTTATTAGAAAGTGCTTTAAATCAATAATTATGTTATAAAAGAGGAGCTGAGGGGCGTTATTGAACACTCGCTCCTCTTTTTTTAGTTAGGAGGGAAATAAATGGAATTAACAATTTTAGCAACAAGTGATTTACACGGATATATTTTACCGACTAATTTTACCGAAAGAAATATGGATCTGCCTTTTGGAGCGGCTCGTATCGCAACGAAGATGAAAGAGTTGGAAGCCCAAGCAAAAGGACCAGTTTTAAAAATTGAAAATGGCGACTTCATTCAAGGATCACCGTTAAGTTATTACGTTCGAAAAAATGAGCAACATGGCGCTAAAGCGATTATTGATGTTTTAAACGATATTCAATATGATGCGAGTATCATCGGCAATCATGAGTTTAATTACGGTATCGATTATTTAACATCTGCGATTGCAAGTTACAATCATCCTGTCTTAGCAGCTAACATCGAAAATGAAGCTGGTGAAGTGGCTTTCGGGCAACCTTTCATGATTATCGAAAAAGACGGTGTTAAAATTGCTGTTTTAGGTATGGTGACACAATATATCCCTCATTGGGAACAACCTGAAACAATCCGTGGTTTACGTTTTAAGAGCATTGTCGAAACGGCTAAAACTTACGTACCAAAACTAAGAGAAGAAGCTGATGTGGTGATTGTGGCGTATCATGGTGGTTTTGAACGTGACTTAGTAACGGGCGAACCAACGGAGGCTTTAACAGGTGAAAACGAAGGTTATGCTTTGTTACACGAAGTTGAAGGGATTGATACGTTAATTACTGGCCATCAACATCGTGAGATTGCGACAAAAGTCAACGGTGTTCCTGTAATTCAACCAGGATTTAGAGGCGCGTTTCTTGGTGAAATCACTTTAACAATCGAAGAAAAAGCCGGCAAGCCGACAGTTATTGACAGTCAAGCTCGAATTCACTCAACAGAAAATGTACCAACAGATAACGCAATTATCGAAAAAATAGCTGATTTAAGTGAAGAAGTTGAAATCTGGTTAGACCAAACACTTGGAGAAGTGACGGGTGATATGACGATTAAAGATCCAAATGCAGCTCGTTTAGCAGAACATCCATACGTGGAATTTATTAATAAAGTTCAAATGGATGCTAGTGGTGCAGATATTTCCTTAACCTCATTATTTAATAATGATGGTCGAGGCTTTGGTTCAATGATTACGATGCGTGACGTCTTAACCAATTATATTTATCCAAACACATTGGCGGTACTAGAAATTACTGGACAAGACTTAAAAATGGCTCTAGAACAAACAGCAACTTATTTTATCATAGAAAATGGTGAGGTTGTTTTCAATCCGAAATACATTGAGCCAAAGCCGCAATATTATAATTATGATATGTACGAAGGCATTGAATATGCGATTGATTTAACCAAAGCAATGGGTGAACGTGTGACTTCATTATCGTATCAGGGGAAAGCTGTTGCTGATACCGATACTCTGCAAGTAGTTATGAATCAATACCGCGGTGTAGGCGGTGGGAATTATCAAATGTTTACAGCAGACAAAATTATCAAAGAAATCCCAGTGGATATGACCGAATTAATTTCTGATTACCTAAAAAAACACCCGAAAATTATCGCAGAAACAAACAATAACTTTGTCATTAAGACGGTATAGCTCAAGTGTTTATGAACGGTTTATGAGTAAGAAAAACAAGGACTATGACTTAGGTCACAATCCTTGTTTTTTTTATGTATGACTCAATCGGTTTTTGATAATGTTCAGTCTGCCAAATTCCGTGATTAACTTTTTGTGCTAGTAGATAGCCGATTAAGGGACCGACAGTTAAGCCAGAGGATCCTAATCCACTAGCGACTAATAAGTTTGACTTTGGTTCAACTTCGCCAAAGAAGGGGGCGAAATCGGATGTGTAAGCACGCGTGCCCACCCGGTAGTTGAATGGTGATTTTTGGAAACTGTACGGCTCTACTAAAAATTCTTTGGCATGCGACCAAAGTTGATCGTATGCGGCTTGTGTAGGTGTTAAATCCCATTCACCTTCATTTTCATGCGTGGCACCGATTAAAATTTTCCCTTGTTCAAAAGGAATAAAGTCGGCTTCACCATCGAGCATCACAACTGGCCAATCATGACTTTCAAGATGAGTGGTTTCGAACTCTAAAAGTTGTCCTTTTTGTGGTCGGATATCGACATTGTAACCTAAAGGAGCGAGTAAATTTTTGATGGCTGGACCAGCAGTCACGAAGACGATATCAAAAATTTCTGAATTTCCGTTATCTAGAATCACCAATTTGTTATCTAATTGTCGCAGTTCAACTTTTTTATTGATGAGTCGGATACCTTTTCCTTTAGCAAGTTGAGCAAGTTTTTCTAAATAAGCGAGACCATCAAGTTTACCACCGCCACTGATTTTTAAAGCTTTCCTTGGTTTTAGTAATGGCAAAGCTGCAGTCGTTTCTTCTTCACTAAGACGTTCAATCGAACCCATTTCAGGCGTATCGATTAAACGTTGTTGGGCAAAATCATAAAGGGCATCTAGCTCGTCGTCTTTTCTAAAAATAACTGTCCCCGTTTGATTATAAACGGAAGTACCAAGTTCAAAATCTTTTACAAGCTTTGGAAAAAAAGCTGCCCCGTCTTTAGCTAATTGATACCATTTTTTATTGCGGCGTTTGGAAAGCCAAGGGGAAATAATACCAGCACTCGCTTTTGTTGCTTGGCCGATACCATCATCATACAAAGTAATCTCAAATTGTTGAGTATCGAGGTAATTGGCTAAGGTCATACCAATGATGCCGCCACCGATAATTGCAATTTTTTTCATTATAAATCACCAACAATCTTTTGTGCTTTTTGCGTGTTAGCAAAATGTAGCTTTGCATATTGGCCTAAAAGTTCTAAGCCACCTTTACGCAAAATTGTTGCTGCAACTTGATCGGATTTGGTTCCGGCACCAGAAGGTAGGGTGACACCGACTTCTTTTGAGCCCGTTTCCAAACTCTCTAAAAATTGGGCGCGACATAAGATCGAAGCTGCCGCAACGGCTAGGTGATATTGCTCTCCTTTTGTGACAAAATAAAGCTTTTCAGTGATTGCGAATTTTTCTGATTTTAAATACTTTCGATAGTTACTTTCAGGTGTAAACTGGTCAATTAGAATGCCTTCTGGTTGATTTGGAGCGATTTGTTCAAGTAAAAGTCGAATCGCTTGATTATGTAAGACAACTTTCATATGGACGGCGTTGTACGTTGGTTGAATTTGATTGTATTTACTTGGTGTCACTTCAAGTAATTTAAATGGAACCATTTTTTTTATTTTTGGTGCAATTTGACGAATATCGTTGTCTGTTAACATTTTTGAATCTTTGACCCCAAGTTGTTTAAGGGACGATAAGTTGTCTTTATCAGCATATACCGCACAAACAATCAGTGGTCCGAAATAGCTACCGTTGCCGACTTCATCACTGCCAATAAAACTTAACTCCGATAAGTTTCTAGGTAAAGTACTCGTTGAAACTTGTTTTTTTGAAGCAGTAGTAGGCGCCACAGAAATCCCTAGTTGCCATCGACCAGCTTCTTGTTCGGCATTTGCTCCTTGAAACAGTACTTTGCCGGAAGTGTAGGCAGTAATCGTTGTCCCAGCTTTTTTTGCAACAAACTGGGCATACGGAATATTTTTATTTAATAATTCTTTTTGATAGAATTGTTGTAGTTCAATGATTTTATTTTTTGGTAATTGGATAACAACGTGACTCATAATAAACCTCTTTTACTATTTTTTTCTATTTTATCATATAAAAATGAAGAATAAGTTAATAAAAGAGGAAAGCACATAGCAAAAAAACAATTTTTCTTTTATAATGTTTAGGAGTAGTTTTTTAGTAGGAGGAGTTTAGTTCAATGGCCAAAGCAAAAATTCGTTACAAGGCAGTCATTGCAAATCAATCATATACAATTATCGGTCAAGAATCGAGCCAACATATGGATCGTGTGACAAAGTTAGTCAATCAACAATTAGAAGACATTCGTCAATTGTCTCCGCAAATCAGTGAAGAAGAAGCAGCAATTTTATTAAGTATCAACGCATTGTCTGATCAATTAAAAAAGCAAGAAGAAATTTTAATCCTTAAAGAAAAGGTTGATTCGTTAAAAGAGCAGGCGATTAAAGCGGTTGAACTGGAAAACCGAATCAAACGGATTGAAGCCATTGAGCTTGAAGCACGTGAAGTCCTTGAACGTACTGGACGTGGCGAGGTGGAAATTCATAGTCACATGGAAGCGCAAAATATTCTGAATGAGGAAAGAAAGCGTACGATTCAGAGTAAAGCGGCAAAAAGTTAGCAGGAGAGAGGGTAAGAAATGGTTGGATTAATAATCTTATTAATATTGCTTCTGGCATTTTATAGCGGGTATCGTCGAGGATTGGCCTTACAGCTCGTTTATTCCGGCGGATTTTTCGTCGCATTTTTAATCGCAAAAAAATATTACGAAGTATGGGGAGAAAAAATCTCACTATATGTACCGTATTTATCCGTTTCACCAGATACAAAAATGGTCTTTTTTAGTCAGCAGGAATCATTTGATTTAGATAAATCCTTTTATGCAAGTTTGGCATTTATTGCTTTTTTTATTTTGGGTTATTTAGTGGCAAAATTTATTGGGATTTTAGCAAGTGGTTTAAGGTATCAACAATTGATTCCTTCGGTAGATGGGATTGTGGCAGGTTTCTTAAACATGATGATTGCTTATGTTTGGATATTCATGTTCTTTAAACTGTTGACGTTGATTCCACTTGATGGCATTCAAAACTTATTTAAAGCAGGATCGCTTCCGAGATGGATTGTTGAGAAAAGTCCGTTTTTAGCAGATTATTTCCAAAAAATATGGATTGACCAAATGATTGGTTAAAAAATAAGGGATGGGACGAACAAAAACGTCCCTCTTTTGATTGTTATAGAAAGAAAGGTGAGTTAATTGAATTCACGCATTTTAAAAACATTAGAGTTTGAGCAAGTCAAACAAATGATTATTCCTTATTTAGCAACTGCACAAGGAAAAGAAGAGTTAGCCGAGTTAGCCCCGATTTCAGATAGTGTCCGGATCGAAACTTGGTTAAAGGAAACCGAAGACGGTATCAAAGTCCAACGCTTACGTGGCGGTATTCCTGTTCCAAAGATTGAAAATATTCGACCACATATGAAACGGATTGAAATTGGTGCCGATTTAAATGGTGTCGAGTTAGCACAAATTACCCGTGTCTTAACAACGACGCGTGAATTGCACCGTTTTATTGAGGAATTAGAAGAGAATGAAATTGAATTTCTACGACTTTATGATTGGGCGAAACAACTCACGCACGTTCCAGAATTAACGAGACGCTTAAAAACCGCGATTGATGAAGACGGACGTGTTACTGACGAGGCATCGGATGCGTTGCGTCAGATTCGCCAACAAGTTCGTCGAAGTGAGCAAAATATTCGGGAAACATTAGATGGGATTATTCGTGGTAACAATGCCCGCTATTTAAGTGATGCCATTGTTACGATGCGAAATGAGCGTTATGTGATACCTGTTAAAAGCGAATATCGCGGTATTTTTGGTGGTGTCATTCATGACCAAAGTGCTTCAGGCCAGACATTATTTGTTGAACCAAAGCAAATCGTAGAACTAAATAATCGTTTACGTCAGCAACAAATTGCTGAAAAAAATGAAATTGCTCGTATTTTATCAGAATTATCAGCCGAGTTAGTTCCATATCGCAAAGAGATTATTCATAATGCGTATGTTATTGGTAAATTTGATTTTATGAATGGGAAAGCTCGTTTTGCTAAAGAATATCGAGCAATTGTTCCTAAAATCAATTTGGACAATGCGGTTGATTTTAAACAAGCGAGACATCCCTTAATTCCGGTCGAAAAAGTAGTCGCAAATGATATTGCTCTCGGAAAAGACTATCAAGCAATTGTCATTACGGGACCAAATACTGGTGGGAAAACGATTGCTTTAAAAACATTGGGATTACTTCAATTAATGGGGCAAGCAGGATTGCCCCTTTTAGTTGATGAGCAAAGTCAAATGGGCATTTTCGACGAGATTTTTGCAGATATTGGTGATGAACAGTCAATTGAGCAAAATTTATCGACTTTTTCCTCGCATATGGTTAATATTGTTGATATTTTAAGTCGTGCTAATGAAAAAAGTTTAGTGCTCTTTGATGAGCTAGGAGCAGGAACGGATCCGCAAGAAGGGGCTGCCTTGGCGATTGCCATTTTAGATGAGATGGGTAGCCGTTCAACATATGTAATGGCGACCACGCACTATCCAGAATTGAAAATTTATGGTTACAATCGACCAAATACGATAAATGCTTCCATGGAATTTGATGTGGATACGTTAAGTCCAACCTATCGCTTATTAATTGGTGTGCCCGGGCGTAGCAACGCATTTGAAATCTCAAGACGTCTAGGTCTAGATGCGCAAATTATTGATTCAGCTAAGCAAATTATTGATGGTGAAAGTCAAGATTTAAATGAAATGATTGCCGATTTAGAGAATCGTCGTAAAATGGCAGAAACCGAATACCTTGAATTGCGTCAATCGCTTGAAGCTTCCGAGAAAATTCAAAAAGAATTAGAAGAAGCGCACCGTTATTTCTATGAAGAACGTGAAAAAGAAATTGTTAAAGCGAAAAAAGAAGCCAATCAATTAGTTGAAAAGGCAAAAGAAGAAGCAGAAAAAATCATTTCTGATATTCGTAAAATGCAATTAACTAGTGGTCAAAATCGCGTTAAAGAACATGAATTGATTAACATGAAAACGAAGTTGTCCGATTTATCACACGCCGAAGACCATTTACACAAAAATAAAGTTTTACAAAAAGCCAAAGCGGCTAAGAAACTTAAAGTTGGTGATGAAGTCATGGTAACTTCTTACGGTCAACGTGGTGAGTTACTGAAAAAAATTGGCAATGATCAATGGCAAGTCCAATTAGGTATTTTAAAAATGACAGTCGCTGAAAGCGAGTTGGAATCACTTGCACCGACGAAAGAGCCCGTTCGTAGAGTGATTTCAACCGTTCGTTCGGGTAACAGTTCACATGTTGAAACACAACTTGATTTACGCGGTAAACGTTACGAAGAAGCGTTAAATGAGGTTGATCAATATATTGATGGTGCTTTGCTTGCAAATTATCCGCAAGTGACGATTATTCATGGAAAAGGCACTGGTGCTTTACGTCAGGGGATTGTTGAATATTTAAAAAATCATCGTAGTGTCAAGCACTTTGAATTTGCGCCCGCCAACCAAGGTGGAAATGGCGCAACCATCGTTACATTTAAGTAAAGTATGAAAAGTGAAGCATCTAGTTAGTCAAGAAATGATTTTGATGCTATACTTTCATCATAAATTGGAGGTAATAAAATGACAGTAGAAATTACAGATGCATCATTTGCACAAGAAACAGATAAAGGCTTAGTTTTAATTGATTTTTGGGCAGCTTGGTGTGGCCCTTGTCGTATGCAAGCACCGATTTTAGAACAATTAGGTCAAGCTTATGACGAAGAAGATTTAAAGATTGCGAAAATGGATGTGGATGCAAATCCTGCGACACCGGCACAATTTGGCGTAATGAGTATTCCAACATTAATTTTGAAAAAAGATGGTCAAGTCGTTGAAAAAGCGATTGGTGTTCACACTAAAGAGCAATTAGAAGCGTTAATTGCACCTCATTTATAAAATATTTAAAAGAGAGTCGGAATCGAAACAGGATTCTAGGCTCTCTTTTTTAGCTGAGCACACCTTCGTGGTATAATCAATTCAGTGGATAAATTGAGAATGGAATGAGTAGGATGAATGAACAAATTCAACATAAACTAGCCCTTTTACCGGATGAACCGGGCTGCTATTTGATGAAAGATAAAAACAATACAATTATTTACGTTGGAAAAGCCAAAGTATTGAAAAATCGTGTCCGCTCCTATTTTACCGGGAGCCATGATACGAAGACTACCCGTTTGGTTAGTGAGATTGAAGATTTTGAATACATTGTGACGGAATCAAATGTTGAAGCTTTGCTTTTAGAAATTAATTTAATTAAGAAAAATGACCCAAAATATAATATTATGCTAAAGGATGATAAAACCTATCCTTTTATTAAAATTACAAATGAAAAATATCCTCGGTTAATGATTACGAGAAAAGTCTTGAAGGACAAAGCTCATTATTTTGGACCTTATCCGGATGTCAAAGCGGCCAATGAGATTAAAAAATTACTGGACCGACTTTTCCCGCTAGTCAAATGCGGACCCGGTAATACAAAGCGTCCCTGCTTGTATTACCATATGGGACAATGTTTATGTCCATATTATTTTGATGTTGATCCAAGTGTTTACCAAGGAATTGTTGAAGAGATTAGTCAATTTTTAAATGGCAATTATCGAGAAATAGAAGAAAATATTACGTACAAAATGAACCAGGCGGCTGAAAATTTAGCTTTTGAGCAAGCAGCCGAATTTCGTGATCAAATTCGGGCAATTGAAACGGTTATGGTCAAACAAAAAATCACGCAATCAAATTTTATTAATCGTGATGTTTTTGGCTACAGTGTGGATAAAGGATGGATGTGTGTCCAAGTATTTTTTGTTCGTCAAGGAAAATTAATTGAACGTGATGTCTCGATTTTTCCTTTTTACAATGAAGCACCCGAAGATTTTTTAACTTTTATTGGTCAATTTTATCAAAAAAATGAACACTTTCCGCCAAATGAAGTTTTAATTCCGAGTGACATTGATTTAGAAAGTGTAGAGGCAGTTGTTGCTACCAAAGTTTTGAAACCACAACGGGGCGATAAAAAGAAAATTGTTGCATTGGCAAGTAAAAATGCTCAAATTGCGCTTGAAGAAAAATTTAATTTAATTGAACGTAAAGAGGAACGGACAATTGGTGCAATTGATCGCTTAGGAGATGCCCTCCATATTCCGTCACCGCTCAGAATTGAAGCGTTTGATAACTCGAATATTATGGGGACTGATCCCGTTTCGGCGATGGTTGTGTTTGTTGATGGAAAACCCTCAAGAAAGGATTACCGCAAATTTAAAATAAAAACTGTTCAAGGGCCAGATGATTATGCTTCGATGCGAGAAGTCATTTATCGACGTTATTCGAGAGTGTTAAAAGAAGGACTATCCTTACCAGATTTGATAATCATCGATGGTGGGAAAGGTCAAGTCGATGTAGCAAAAGATGTACTAGAAAACCAATTAGGTATTGATTTACCAGTGGCAGGTTTAGCTAAAAACGATAAACATAAAACGAGTGAATTACTTTATGGTGATCCATTAGCTGTTATTTCGTTACCACGCAATTCGGCGGAGTTTTTCTTATTGCAACGGATTCAAGATGAAGTCCACCGTTTTGCGATTACATTTCATCGTCAACTACGGAGTAAAACAAGTTTTGCTTCTAAGTTAGACAATATAGAGGGGCTTGGACCGAAACGAAAAAAACAATTATTGAAAGAATTTAAATCCCTAAAAAATATTCAAGCTGCGACGCAAGAAGAGTTAATTGAAAAAGGCTTACCGAAAAATGTGGCAAAAAATGTTTATGAACATCTACAAAATCAGACTAAAGGACCTATTTCGGAATAAAAAGTGTGTTATGCTTATAACATAACTTATTTAATATATGATTTTAGATGGAAGTAAAAAAGGGCTTAAGGAGGGAAATAGATGTTAGAGGTGAAAAATCTACGAAAAACCTTTGATGATTATTGTGCGGTTGATAATCTGACTTTTACGGTTAAGCCGGGAACGGTTATGGGGTTAATTGGTCAAAACGGTGCGGGAAAAACAACAACGTTTCGTTTGATTCTCGATTTTTTAAAAGCCGATCGAGGTGAGGTTTTTTGGGATGGTCGCCCAATTGGTAAAAATGAATATGATATTATTGGTTATTTACCAGAAGAACGGGGATTATATCCAAAAGTTACGATTCAAGATCAATTATTATATTTTGCGCAGTTACGAGGCAAAACAAAAAAAGAAATTGAACCAAAAATTGATGAGTGGATGGAACGCTTTCAGGTTAAAGGTAAAAAGACAGATAAAGTGAAGACACTCTCAAAAGGGAACCAACAAAAAGTTCAGTTGATAGCGACACTTATTCATGAACCAAAATTAATTATTTTAGACGAACCATTTAGTGGTTTGGATCCAGTTAATGCAGAACTTTTAAAAGAAGGGATTTTATCATTAAAAAATTCCGGATCCTGTGTGATTTTCTCAAGTCATAATATGGATCATGTCGAAAAAATTTGTGACCATTTGATTATGTTGAATAACGGCCAAACGGTTTTAAATGGGGTCGTTCATGAAATCCGTCAATCATTTGGGCGAACGAAGGTTTTTTTAGAATCAAATTTAACGTTAGATGAAATACAAGCAATTGCAGGTGTCGAACAAATAAAAGTTCATGAAGATCAATCATTTGAAATTACTTTAAATGATCCAGAAGCAGGAAAAGTTTTGTTTACAGCTGCCACAAAAGATGGTTATATTCCAATGTTTAATCAGCAACCTCCAACATTAGAAGAAATTTTCAAACAGAAAGTAGGGGAACGCCATGCATAAATATTGGATTATTACAAAAGACGTTTATTTAAAAAATATTAAATCTGTTTCTTTTTTAATTATGTTACTGGCGCCTTTCTTAGCGCTCGCTGCTTTTTATTTTATTGGGCAATTTTCGAGTAATAGTGATGAAGATTTTAAATCTGGAATTGTCATTGAAGGTGAATCTACGCTTCAGGGCTTACAAGAATTTGTCGCTTTTGAAGAAGGTTTTACTTCTTTTGAAACAAAAGAAGCTGGTGAAAAAGCCTTGCAAAAGGATGGTTTGGACGCTTTGTTATTATTAAAAGTTGAAAATGATACACTCGTAGCTGAAATGTTAAGTCAAGAGAGTGCCTCACAAGAAACATTAATGGGTCTGAACTTTCAATTGAGCCAGCTCCAATCGTCACTCAGAGCGCAAGCACTTGGTTTAGGAGCTGAAGAGGTTGCGGCAATTAATCAGCCTGTGAGTGTAAACGTGCAAAAGGTTTCTTTTGATGAAGCAGGGAACTTGCAAGAAGAAGCTGATTTTTCAGGTATTCGAACAATTGTAGGTATGATGAGTACGATTTTGCTTTTTATTTTTATTGTGACATATGCTAGTATCATCGCCCAAGAAATTGCGTCTGAAAAAGGCACAAGAATTATGGAAGTTATCTTATCAAGCGTTTCTTCAAGAAGTCATTTCTATGGTAAACTAAGTGGGATTTTACTTGTAGCTTTAACACAAGTTGCGGTATATTTAGCTAGTTTCGGGATTGCTTTCTATTGGTTTAAAGATAAACCGAGTATAAAAGCATTTCTATCCGAATTTTCAATCAAAGATATTTTTGGGGAGTTTTTAATCTTTACAATTGTTTATTTACTTTTAGGTATTTTCATTTATGCTGTTCTAGCAGCCTTGTGTGGCTCACTTGTAAGTAAAGTGGAAGATGTGAGCAAAGCGATTTTACCGGTTACTTACTTATCTTTAGCTGGTTATATGATTGGCTTAACTCTAGGCTTGAGCAATCCGGGGCACGCAGCGATTCGAATTACGTCTTATATTCCATTTCTTTCATCCTATACGATGCCGATTCGTCTAGCTAATGATAATGTTCCACTCTTACAAGTCTTATTATCTCTCGGAATATTAATAGCAACATTAATTACTTTAGTCATTTTTTCTTCTAAAATGTATCGTTCAAATGTGTTGATTTATAATGATAACGGCATTTGGGCGGCATTAAAACAATCCTTTGTTTTAATGAAAAATGAACGTCAAAAAAATTGATGAGGAGCAAAAAACAATGGATAAAAAACAACGAAAATTTTTAATTCCACTAAGCATAGTCGGTGTTGGTGTTGGATTGACCTATTTTTTATTCCGTGACCAACCTGATAAGCAAGTTCTAGCAACTAAAAAAGTCGAGCACCTAGAAGAAACTAACCATGAACAAAAAAATTTTTTCTTAATGGTCGACGATGGGCTGCCTTTAGCCGTGACGATTACGAAACCTGTAGGAAGAGAAATCAAAGGAATTGTCCAAATTATTCATGGGATTTTGGAACATAAAAATCGTTACCAAGATTTTGCAGATTTCTTAGCAACGCAAGGATACTTGGTACTAACAAGTGATAATCGCGGGCATGGTGAGTCAAATAATGAGCAAAATCCTCTTGGCCATATGCCAGGAGTGGAACGAATGGTGGCTGATCAAGTCTATCTGACGAATTTTATTAAAGCGCAATATCCGGATATGCCATTGTATTTATATGGCCATTCATTTGGATCGATTTTAGCGAGAAACTATTTAAAAGAAAATGATGACTTAGTCGATAAATTACTACTAACAGGAACCGTCTCTTATGAAAAACTCGCACCATTAGGCGTTCAGTTGGGTAAAATTGCCCAACTTTTAACAGGTAAACAAAAGCATTCATGGCTCTTGAAGAAGCTTTCTGGCTATGGTGCTGAAGATAAGAGTTGGTTAACAAATGATTTGAGCCAGATTGAAAAATTAAATGGCGATACGCAAATGATACCAGGCTATACGAATCAAGGTGTCTCAACCATTTGGCAAGCGGACTATGAGTTAAAACAGATTAAAAAGTATCGTTGTCAAAATCCCACATTACCAATTTTAAGTTTAAGTGGCATACAAGACGAGGCGATTACTGGTGGTGTTAAAGGATTAGCCGATACGAAAGCTACGCTTGAAGCGATGGGTTATCTTGATGTTGAGGTAATTGAATACGAAGGTATGAAACATGAAGTATTAAATGAAATTGACAATCAACTTGTGTATCAACGAATTCTCGAATTTTTTGAAACGTAAAATTGAAAAATAAATCAATTCAAAGTAACGGCTTAAGTAAAAATTAATAAGAAAACACCCATGAAATCAAAGTTTTAGCAAACTGATTTCATGGGTGTTTTCTATGTTAAGACTTTTTTCAATTTTCGTGGTGACTAACGTGCACGAATTACTTCAACTTTGTAACCATCGGGATCGATGATGAAGTAATATGAAGGTGGTGTGCCGGGCAAACCTTTTAAGTCGGTGACTTCGAATCCTTGCTCTTGATGAGTGGTATGTAATCCTGCAAGATCCTCTGTCGCGATGGCGATATGTCCATAACCATTTCCTAAGTCATAAGCTTCATGATCGTAGTTGTATGTTAACTCAAGTTCATAACCATCTCCTGGTAAAGTTAAATAAACAAGGGTAAATTTTGCTTCTGGGAAATCACGACGACTACTCTCTTCAAAACCGAAAGCTTTTTGATAAAATGCTAGTGATGCCTCTAAATCTTTGACACGTACACAAGTATGAGCCATTTTCATTGATGAATCATCCTCTCTAATTGATATTATTATCATAACATAGAGATTTAATCACGGATAGAACGTCTATTCAGATATTGAATAAAGTAACAAAATGATGATGTTATACTTGTTTATTGATGAGAGTTTCGTTAGAATAAAGAAAAGAAATATTGGAGGATGACGATGAGCGTACCGACTTTTGGCGAAAAAAATGAAGGCACGGCGTACAAAGCCAGACATGGTGCTTATGTGGTTATTGCAGACGAACAAAATGAGAAAATTATTCTTGTACAAGCTCCAAATGGCGCCTATTTTTTACCAGGAGGTGAAATAGAGCTTGGTGAGAACCACTTAGAAACAATTAATCGTGAGATGCTTGAAGAGTTGGGCTATGAAGTCGAAATGACGACCTATTTTGGTGAAGCACTTGAGTATTTTTATTCGCGTCATCGCGATACTTATTATGAACATCCGGGCTACTTTTATCGAGTTGGACACTGGCGTAAAGTAGCTGAACCAACAGAAAAAACGAATGTCTTAGCTTGGGTTACCCCAACAGAGGCGTTGCAACTTTTAAAAAGAGGAAGCCATCGTTGGGCCATTGAGCAATGGTTACAACAAAATAAAAAGGAGATCTGACAAAAGTCGCATCTCCTTTTTTTGCTGTATAAATTAATTTAAGACAAATTTTTCAATCGCAACAGCGACGCCATGAGCATCGTTTGAAGCGGTAATAAAACTTGCAGCATTTTTGATGTTCTCAGTTGCGTTTCCCATTGCAATCCCTAGACCAGCATATTCAATCATCGGTAAATCATTTTCATTGTCACCTAAAGCCATTACTTCACGTGATTCAAACCCTAAAGCTTCGGCTAATTGTTTAACTGCAGCACCTTTATCGACTTCTTTATTTAAGAATTCTAAGAAATAAGGTGTACTTTTAACAATCGTATATTTATCATAAAATTCTTTTGGAATGTTAGTAATCGCAGCATCTAAAACAGCTGGATCATCAATCATCATCATTTTTAAAATATTCAGTTCAGGTGTCATTTCTTCAGGTGTACGGAATTTTAATGGCATGTTGACGAGATGTGCTTCTAAAACAGTATAAGGACTGATATCGCGGTTAGAAGTGTACATCGTTGTTTCTGTTTCTGTATGTAAATGGACGTTCAATTTGCGAGCCAAAGCGTCAATCGCAATGTAATCATCAAAGGTTAAACCCGTTTGTGTAACAATTTCTTTTGACTTGGTTTTTTGAATGAGTGCACCGTTATAAGTGATCACATAATCATTTTCACTGTAAAGCTCTAATTCAGCGATTAAATCTTGCACACCAGTTAATGGACGACCAGTTGTTAAGACGATTTTAACGCCTTTTTCTTCTGCTTGTTTTAAGGCTAGTTTTACTTCGTCTGTTAGTTGATGATTGCTATTTAAAAGCGTCCCATCGATATCAATTGCAATTAATTTAATAGACATAGTTTCCTCCGATAAATTTAGTTAATCAATGCACCATTATGGATATGTGATGCAAAGTGTTGATACGTCTCTCCAAACAAATCATAGTTATCTTGGAGCGAAAGGTCAACCATTTCTTTTGGAAAGTAAAAACGATGATCGCCTTGACCTTCGCCGGCTAAGGCTTTAACGAGTTGGCTAACTTGTGACAATTCAACGAGGCTACCATCTTTTTCCTGTAATTCAATTTGTGTTCGATGTTTATTTGACTCTGGACGATAAAAATCATAAGGCAAATCAAAACTGGCATGAACAGCGGTATAATAGGTTGGATTATAACCAACTTTTTCCACTAAATGCTTCATATGAAGCAATAAATCGGCTTGCTTTTCTTCTTCAAAGCGACAAGATTTTAAGGGCTTACGATTTAGGAAGCGATAAGCAAGATCATTTAATAAAGGATCCGCTTCATCTTGCCATAAAATGAAATAAGTATTTAAAACGCCATCATCTAAACGTAAATAATCATCAATCGTAAATGACCCTTCTAAAAAAGGAACGAGGAGCGGCGAGTTTTGGACGAAAATTTCTGGCTCTTTGTTGTAATATTCTCTGGCTCTTTGAAGTAAATGTTCTAAGATAACTTCCATTCCTCGGGAAGTTGGATGAAAATAAACTTGCATGTACATTTGATAGCGTCCGACGATATAGTCTTCGACTGCGTGCATGCCGTTCATTCCAAAGGCGATTCCGCCTTCATAAGGGCGAATAACGCGTAGGATCCTGGTTAAATCAAAGGTGCCATATTCAGTCCCGGTAAAGTAAGCATCACGTAATAAATAATCCATCCGATCGGCGTCAATTTGACTGGAAATCATCTGAATGACTTGTGGATTGGGATAGGTTTTTTGAATGACACTAGCAACCTTTTCGGGAAATCCAGCCTCAACTTTATTTAATATTTGATAAATTTCAGTTGTGGGTGAACAAATAATTTGCACCGTAAGGGCTTCGTGATTCGTTTGGAAAATATGTTCGAACGTGTGCGAATAGGGACCGTGTCCAACATCGTGGAGTAAGGCAGCACACAATGCGACAAGGCGCTCTTCGTCATTCCAACCACTAGGTCCAATTTTTTCAATAGAATAATTTCGTTTAAACAAGTCACAAATTCGACGAGTAATTTCGTAAACACCTAATGAATGCGAAAATCGGCTGTGTTCTGCTCCATGGAAGGTAAAAGAACTAGTGCCCAATTGTTTAATGCGACGCAGCCGTTGGAATTCTTTTGAATCAATTAAATCGAGGATAACCTGATGTTGGACATGAATATAATTATGAACAGGATCGCGGAAAACTTTTTCATTGGGAAGAAGTTGCGTTTTATAAATGTTCATTTAGTCGGCCTCCTGAATAATTTGATTTCGTTTAGTCATGCTTGCAAGTTTTCGTTGAAGCTGTTCATCAAACGCATTCTCAGATACCCAAGCATCAATGTCGTCGATTGTTTGATCTGCTATAAATAAGTCGATAAAACGTTGTTTGACTTGATCGACAGTTAAGGTCATACCTAATAATTCATCTAAGTTGACCATGCTTTCGGGATTAACAGTCGGATAACTTGTATCTGGATGGTTTGGATAGAGGCTATTTCGATAAAAGTCAGCAACGATCTGTCCACGGGTCATTTGATTGCCGTTGACGCTCAAGTACATCATAACCGCAATCCCTTCTTTTACACGGCGTTGTGCAATACCAGCGATTTTTCTACCATTCACACTCAAGTCATAAGTACCCGGACAATAAGAGTCCGTAATTTCATAGGCTTCAATGGTTAATTCAGGAAAGGCTTTTTGTGTTATATGCCACATTTTTTCATAAGCATCATCTGTGGAGGAAAGTTCGTTTGTTTTTGGGAAAATAAGACTGATATTTAAAATACCTGCGTCTACAATCACACCTAAACCACCTGAGTTTCGAACAATTGGCGTATAAGGACTTGTGATATTTTTCAGTCCATTTTTTAAGAAAGGTGTTCTTGTATCCTTCATTCCTAAGATAAATGTGTTTTCTAATTGCCAAAAGTGAAGAATTTCTATATCATTTGAATGAACGGATTCGGTAAAGATGTCTGTGAGTCCAAAAGGAAGATAATTATTTTCCTTACTCACCATTTTTTGATCATAAATAAGTCGTTGCATAATAACCCTCTTTTAATTGAATTTTTACTGTTATTCCTATTATATACGAAATTTAGCAGAAAAGTGGATGAAAAGAAAGAGAAACGACTAGAAGGAGAACAATGATGAATTTAAAAAACGGAATACCTGTGAATATTTTTTTAAAAACAGTGATTAATCAAAAAGAAGGCAACGAAGAATTTCTATATGAAATTACGGGACAAGTGGCGCGTGTGGGGCATAATTTGTATGTGCGATATGAAGAGCCTCAACCAGACGGGGTTTCTTTTTCACCAGTGACGATTAAGATTTATCCGGACCAAAGTGTGCAATTAATCCGAACAACGGCAGAAGCACGTGTGCGATTGCATTTTCAATATCAAGAGACGACAGAAACAATCTATAAAACACCATATGGTAGTATGTTTTTCCATGTTTACACACAAGATTTACAAATTAGTTTAACCGATCATCCAATGGCTGGAAAAGTTCGAGTGAACTATGAATTATTAATGCAAGATGAAAAAATAGGCACTTATGAGGTATACTTAAAATTTACGGCTTAATTATTAAAAAAAATGCGAGAAAAAATTGCTTTTCGCGCTACATTTTTGTATGATTAGACGTAGACTGTGAAAGGACGTGTCCCGAGTGGAAATTAATGTATTTAAAGACAGCGATAAAAGTGAGTTATCAATGATTGAAGTCGCGCATGCGATTTTATCTCAAAAAGCAGATGTAATGGATTTTTCTGATTTAGTTAACCAAATTCAAACATATTTAGGTAAATCAGATGGTGAGATTCGTGACTCATTGGCACAATTTTATACTGACTTAAACATCGATGGTAGTTTTATTTCTTTAGGCGACAATCGTTGGGGCTTACGTTCATGGTACGCAATTGATTCGATTGACGAAGAGATTAACCATGGATTAGAAGACGAAGACGACGAAGACAAACCAAAACGTAAAAAACGTAAAAAAGTTAACGCCTTTATTACTGGCGATGAAGATGCGATTGATTATAACGATGATGATCCAGAAGATACTGATCTAGCCGATGAAGACGATGATGAATTATTCGAAGATGAAGACGACGATGATGATGAAGAAATCAAAGCGTACAATTCTGATTTACAAGAAATCGGTGCGGATAAAGATGATGAAGAAGAGTTAGACGGTAGCATTGAAGAAGAATTGACTATCATCGATGACGAAGATCTTGAAGACGACGAAGACGATGAAGAATACAGTGAGGAAGAAGAATAATCTTCTTTCAATAAAAAAGGAATCTTGACGATAACGTCGAGATTCCTTTTTTTAGAATCGATCATTTAAAAAGAAGTTTTCTGATTGAATTCTTTTATTTTGATTTTTTTCGTAGTTTGCAATGAAAACACAAGAATAAAGGGCGTTTAGCAGTAAGCGAGTAATCACAGAGTATATGTAAAATATTCAAATCTCCCATTATACTTAGAATCAGAAAGT
>NZ_JBHSGT010000018.1:0-7255 GCF_042654605.1 Enterococcus eurekensis | reverse complement strand
AAGGAAGAAAATCGAAAAAAGATTTTCTTCCTTTTAATTTATTCAAGAGACTTTTGGGTCAGCCTCTTACCTACAAGAAGACAGATGAAACTCTTTTACGTGAGAAGATTAAAAGAAAAGATTTAGTTCCTCAAAATCATGAATCTAACGAGAACAGAATCTTTATTCGTTTGCAATATATTCGAGAGATACTTTACGTAGCAAAGCATGAAGTACCTGATATAGCATTTGGAGTGGCTTTACAAATTTTTGGAGGGTTACGTAAAGGTGAAGTCGTAAACCTGACTAGAACAGCTTTAAAGTCGCAAAATGGGCAAGATTATGGTGTTGAAGGATTAGTGATACTTGTCAGGGATCGTCAACTTGATTTATTTAATAGGTTTGAGGATGTTTCAACAATGCAGGTGAAAAATCCAAGAGACCAATCATGTCTTATTGATCCAATTTTAAATTATCTATATAAAAATCATATGGAAGTGGTACTTAAAAAGGTGAAAGGACCTAAACAGCCTAATGCATTGTTTTATAATACGGAAGGAAATTCAATGTCTGCCGACACGTATGATAAGCGCTTTTTAAAATTAAAGAATGCTTATTTAGGGATGTTATTAGGTACAGAAGGTAGATATCAGGATTATTTAGACTTCTCTCAAACAAAGTGGCGCTCTCATATAGGGAGAGGAGTATTTACAAACATGTGTTTAGATGCTGGATTTAATGAAAAACAGACGGCCGTATTACGAGGTGATAGATCTACTCAATCAATGGAGTCATATTTTGATATTATAACTGCCACTTATAATATTCGAAAGGCTTTAGGCTTACTCTCTCCAGATCAATCTAGTAATATAGCAAACTTAAATATGCCAATAAATAATAAAATGTGGAAGGAGGTTCAAGAATTTGGGTCAGGACTTAGAAATTAACTTTAACGATTACATGACAATCTACGAGATAGCCGAAGAGAAGTTTAATAAGAAGCCCAATAATTACTATTTTATTTACAAATTAGAAGAATCCATATCAAAATTACCAGCTGAATGTAAGATTTCAAAGGTCGAATTCAGAGAAAAATATTACGTTGAAAAATATGATAAAAATATTAAAAACTTATATTTGAAAGAAGATGTAAAACGTTTTTTTAGAAATTATGTACCAAAGGCATCTCTCAAGGCAAAACTAAAAAAAGTTGTTAGCGACGCTACAATTCACAAATATTATAAAAAACTAAACCCAACTGAAATTATACTTGGTGGAAATTTAGATGTTTTTGTTTCAATAGAAATAGCACAAGAACTAACTGAGATAATAAACACAGTGGCAGGCAAGGGACAATGGGGGTGGAGAACTCATACTTTCGAAAAATATAAAAATCAACACAACTATTTGTCACTTGATGAGGTTATGAAAAAATTAAATTGTTCTTATGCGACTACTCAAAGGTTAATTAAAGAAAAGTTGTTATTCGTGTCAGATAAATATGGAGACAGAATGCTTTTTGAAAAAGAGCACGTATTCGAATTGTTTTCTGAACAAGCAAGGCTTATTGAAAAATATAGCAACAATTATTACACAGCGAAGCAAATTCAAGCGAAATATAGTAATGCTTTTGCGCAATATATAAAAGGCGGAGAAGATAAGGTTCGAATAAAGGTAACAAAAGTTGATCCCCCACTGCTATTAATCTCACACTTTGGTGTTCAAATGAAACTCTATGAAAAAAACGAAATTGATAATCTATGGGCGGATTATAAGCTTTATTTGGATATGAATTCTATGTCGATAGAAGATCCTTTTGAAGATTTTCTTTTCAAAGTTGAGCAAGTGTTAAATATTAAATTTACAAAAACTCAGCAAAACACAAAATTATTATGGTATCAGTATGTTGAAAAATACCTTCTTAGGACTAGGATGTCTGATAAGAATAGAATTACATTTCTAACTAATCAATTTGCCAGATGTACGGAAATAATATTCACTACTTTTAATAAAGAAATATACTCCTATTCTGGAAAAGAAATCAATAGTAAATTTCTTAACGATACACCTAATATTAGAAGAAGTTATCAAGGGGATTTCTATTATTTCTTAAAACAAATGCTTGAAACTTTTACTATGGAAGGATTACCTTTACCGTATAGCGTAGATGAATTAAATGACCCAAGAACCTTTAAAAGAATTAAGGAAGTAGCCACGGATATTTATTCTTTAGAGGAATATCATGAGCTATACAAATATACCAATCGTGTAGGATTTCATAAAGAGAAAGCAATACAAGATGTTACTGAGTTAATCCAAAGCATGAATTATACAAAGTATAAACGATACGACAGTTGCTGGTTATATATTCTAGTTCAATTAACAAATAATTGGAGACATAGTACCGTACTATCACAAATTCCAAGAATTGATCTATCAACTACCTCAATTGAAAACTTGGAGTGGTTAAAGAGAAATGATCCTTCGGTGGAGGATGCAAACAATATCATTTATCAAATTAGCAGGTATGTAACAAAAATAAATAAAACAGATGTAAGTGCTGAAGGAATATTTACTATTGGTGAGCCACTCAAAGTTGCTTTTGCAACTGCGATAAGTATTTGTGAGTTTCGTAGAAGAGCAACATTGGATAGTAGTTCTACCTTAATAGATTTATCAGGTCATTTAGTGAAAAAATATAATCCACATAAAGATTTCTTTTCAGAGTTTACTAATGGATTTAAATTTGAAAACAGAAAGATGAATAGAACTCTTAACACTCTAATCTGGTCAGTGCTTAGACATATGGGGAAAGGGTTAAAAGAATCACAAGTATCAAGAAGCCACTTGCAAGATCAAACAACCATTAACCATTATATTAAGCTATCTAACGAACAAGTGAAGAATCTTGTGGATGAATTGTTTGAAAGAAATCAATTTGGATTTGTAACACAAACCTTAACGAATATACTTTTTGGCACTGAAACAAACAAAAGTATCGAAACGGAAAGAATGTTAGAGGTAAATAAGCAATTCGGTGATGTTTTTAAAATTGAAGCGACCGCAGGATTAATTAACAGAATCACAACAGAAAGGGAGCATGTATTAAAATACCTCGCAGAGTTTGATATGGAAGGACTTCGTGCCCTTTTTTACCAATCCCTAACAGGATCGCTTCCTTCAAAACAGAGATACCATCAATGTATCTATGCTGAATGTAAATATGAGAATGAATACGGTGAAAGACCATCGTGTGATACTTGTGCAGCATCAATGATTAATGTGTATGCGCTAGAAAATATAATGGACAATTATATCTTTATGATGGAAAAAATAGCAAAAGAGTTTGATAGTGCAACCATCGGAGAAAAACAGAAGCTTGCAAACCAGTTTTTTCTACTGCATAACGTTGTTGATCAAGCAAGAAGTAGATTTGGCAGAGAGGTTGTAGATGGATTTGTAGAAGGAAATACCGAGCGAATAAAGAACTTAGGTCTAGATTTATCAACAAAAGGACTAAAGAGTTTTAGAACTTCAGGAATACTAGGGGGGTGACGTGTGTGGCAAGCAAAAGGAATGTAGGATCATTAATGCTTGATTTCAGCAGTATTAATCCAGGGGATATAAGAGGTGCTGGGTTTGATATTAGCAAGAATGTAGAAGAGGCAAAGAAGTCTTTAGAAAGCTTTCATGATTATAGAGTTAAAAAAGTTAGTGTAAATTTTGAAGATAGTAAATGGATTTTTAATGAAGAGTTCACGCGAAGTAACGTGGTTTTTGATTACACGATGATTTCCCACTCTTTAAAATTTGGTACAACTGAAAATAAAGAGGAATTATTTATCGCAGTGAAATGTTGGATGGCCAAAAAACTTAATGAAAGCTCTATAACGGTTACAAAGGCTAGGCTTTTAAACCTTGTTACTGCTTTTCTATCTACAAAGGGTCTTAGGGAACATAGTGAATTATTGGAAATGATTCAGGAAAGCAATCTTATCCGTAGAGGTTCAAAAAATCAATATAACGTCAAAAAAGTGTCTAACAATGTTATGTATAGATTTATATCGGATCTTGTCAATTTTTTAGAATTTTATAATCGAGATGAATTTGTATATTTCATAAATGATTTAAACGAACATAAAGCGAAAATCAAATTGGAAAAAAACTACAGAAAGTTGCCGTCTTTCAAAGATATTTTAACCATAAAACAATGTCTAGACAGTTGGTACGAAGAAGCGGTAAAAAACGATAGTGAAAAATTACTTAAATATTTTCCTCTTGTTTTATGGTGGAATCTAACAACTATTATCCCTATGAGGGTAATTGAGTTTTGTCACATTAAAAGAAATTGTTTTTCATTAAAGGATGGAAATTATTTCATCACCTTTCCAAGAATGAAGTACGATCGAATTAGTACACATCGAACAGACATTGAATACGACACGTTACCTATCCCTCAAGAATTGTACGACCTTTTTCAAAACTATTTAATACGCTCGGAACAGTATGGACTATCGAATTATTTAATTTCACATAAGGTTTATCGTCATTATTTCAGCGATGATAAAAAAACATATGATGATAATTCTTTGTTTAACTATCATAATTTCAATAATACAATAGCAAGTTTTTTCAAAGAAATAGTACACGAGAAATATAAAATCAATATTATTTCTATAAATAAGCATTACCGGAGAAATTACTCAACAAGATCAAAAGAGGCATTTATATCTGATTCAGCAATCGGTAGTATAGATACAATGATTAACCTTGGCGATTTAAGACACATCGCAATTATTAATATGATGATGCAGGGATATGACAAGGTTGAGATTCAGCGATTGGCAGGACATATTACAGAGGATATACAATATAGCTATTTCAATCATATGGAAAACTGGATGGACATTGAAATACAGAAAATGGAGAAGGAATTCAATCAGTATAGACCAATAAATTCAACTTTTAATGACAATGAAATTTCACTTTTACATCCAAAATCCCAAGATATTTTTGAGAATCAAAGCAAAAAAAATTACATAAACAAGAATGTGGAGGAAAAGGAATATTTAAAATTAGATTTAGGCTCTTGTATGGACAAAACTATGCCCTGTCCTAGTTTCAATTGGAAACATAGAGGTTGTTATTTTTGTAAACATTGGTCTATTTCCAATCAAGAACTAGAAGAAAAAAGAAATCAAATTGCTTTTGACTTGAATTTACTTTATGAAGAAACAAGAGGGAAAATCAAGTTTATACAGTCGCTATTTGATCTGCAATTCGATAACACAGAAAACGTCAATAATAATACAAAACGAGACTTATCTTCAACGTCAAAGGAAATTCAATTAGATATTAAACGGATTGCAAAATTACGGTCTATGTTAGGGGTTTCAGATAATGAATAAAATCGGTACTAAAGGCATTTTGGATGATATAGAAAAAGAGACTTCATTGAGGAAACTGATTGTTGAATATGATGAAAACCATAATATCAAATCTAAAATCACATATAAAGACATCTATGATTTCGTTAAATCGCAGTATGATAATGGCCAAGTTGATTTTTATCCTGGATATACGTGGTGGAAAACAAAAGGAAAACATTTAGTAGACGAATACAATTTAGTAAAAAAAAGAACCATACCCTTATCCGAAACAGAGGACTTAGACGTTTTTGACATCCTTGATGTGATAGAAAAGAATTATGGAGATAAAGAATCGTTAATTAAATATCTCCTTCCTTATAATGATTTGTTAGATAGGCTTGTCAATAAAATTAATAAGCTTCAAAGTAATTCCCGAAGCCTATCAGAACAGATTGTAAAAAAGGATGAACGAATTCAAATATTAGAACAAAAAAACAGCAATCAACAGTCTTTATTGGACGGGCTATTCTACAATATTATAGGATCTGAAAAAGAATTAAATAAAGTAATGAAAAGGGGTAGTACGAAATCAGATATAGTGAATTATGCATTGTCTGAAACTTTCGGAAATCCTGCTGCATACATTGACGAGTTCAGCAAACGTTTAGAGATAGGTAATTTTACTATAGACGATCAGACAAATAATGTCGTTAAGTTCCAACCCAAAAGTGATGTTTTGGAGGAAGATGATTATGATTATTAAAAACCATAAGTCTTGTTCGACTTTATGAAAAAGTCGAACAAGACTTATACCAATGAAAACGTGTAGAAAAGGAGATTGACCTAAAATTGGGATACGTATTAATTTTAGCTGAAAAACCAAGCCAAGCATTGGCCTACGCAAGTGCTTTAAAACAAAGCGCTAAAAAAGACGGTTATTTTGAGATCAAAGACCCACTATTTACAGATGAAACGTTTATCACGTTTGGTTTTGGGCATTTAGTCGAATTAGCAGAACCAGGTCATTATGACGAAAAGTGGCAAAATTGGAAACTTGAATCTTTGCCGATTTTTCCTAATCGATACGATTTTGAAGTTGCAAAAGATAAGGGAAAGCAGTTTAAAATTGTTGCAGAACTTCTCAAAAAGGCAAATACAATTATTGTTGCAACAGATAGCGACAGAGAAGGTGAAAATATTGCCTGGTCAATCATTCATAAAGCAAATGCCTTTTCTAAAGATAAAACGTATAAGCGTTTATGGATCAATAGCTTAGAAAAAGATGTGATTCGTAGCGGTTTTCAAAATTTGCAACCAGGAATGAATTACTATCCCTTTTATCAAGAAGCGCAAACACGCCAAATTGCCGATTGGTTGATCGGCATGAACGCAAGCCCTTTGTATACGTTAAATTTACAACAGAAGGGCGTACCAGGTACATTTTCACTAGGACGTGTTCAAACGCCCACCTTATACCTTATTTTTCAGCGCCAGGAAGCCATAGAGAATTTTAAAAAAGAACCTTTTTTCGAGGTGGAAGCTAGTATAAAAGTAAACCAAGGGTCGTTTAAGGGCGTTCTAAGCCCCACACAGCGTTTTAAAACCCAAGAGGAGCTTTTAGCTTTTGTTTCTTCTAAACAAGCTAAAATAGGCAATCAAGAGGGCAGAATCGCTGACGTGCAAACCAAAGAGAAAAAAACGAATAGTCCGAGTTTGTTTTCTTTAAGTAGTTTGCAATCAAAAGTTAATCAGCTTTATAAAGCGACAGCGAGCCAAACTTTAAAAGCTATGCAAGGACTGTATGAAGCCAAATTATTGAGTTATCCAAGAACAGATACCCCCCCTATGTTAGGATAGATGTCGTATAGGAAAATAAGTTATAATAAAAACTATACGGAGGATGATTA
>NZ_JBHSGT010000017.1:0-65617 GCF_042654605.1 Enterococcus eurekensis | reverse complement strand
TAAGCCAATATCCAGATTATACAAGGATATTGGCTTATTTGACATCCGGTCTATTATTACCCGCTTACTTTCAAAAGACATTTCAACCTTTAAATATGAAACAACAAAAATTTATTCTTTATTCTATTAATAAATATCAAACACTTTCCCATTTTGTATTTATGCGGGATGAAATGTTCAGTCTATTTCGAATCGTAAATTACTACTCTCTAAAAAAAGCAGCACCTGTGTATTATGAACGTTTCAAAGAGTTCTGGGAATTATTCACTAAATTATCACCAGAACTAAATACCAATCTTTTTCGACTAAAAAGTTTTGCATTGATGACAAACTTTGCCCCTTTAGTTGCACCACTTGCGCCAATCACAATTGCTATTTACTCAGAATTCTCCGGTTTTTTATCAAATTATTTAATGGATCGCATTACCCTCCATTTTAAAGCAAATTATAAAATTACTTTCGTTGACTCCTTTCTAGATGCCGATTTAGTTATTTCAACGACAACAATTCATCCAGATGAATTGTTGGGCACTCCGCTTGTCATCGTAGAACCAACACTAAATGCGAATGATTTTTTCTTAATCCAACAACGAATCCAAGAAATTATCAATAGGAATTAATCAAAAAAAAGACGCCTCTACATCCCTTGACTGATTAGTCAGATGTAGAGGCGCTTTTTTATTTCGTTTTTAAAATAGCTTCCACTGCGGTTTGCATCGCCGACACTTCAACAACTTGCTGATGAAGGACAGGGAGCATTTCGAGTTCTTGAACTTCCTTTGGTAAAGGAATTCCTGTGAGCGTTTCTAATTGTTTTACTAATGAAAAATCATCTGATTCTGATTTCCCACCTGAGATGCTTTCAACAACCGTTCTTGGAAATTTGTAAGGGCTCGCCGTTGAAACGACCACCATCTTATTTACTGAATGATTTCCAGCTTTAAATTTATCTGCCACATTTTTAGCTACTGCTGTATGAGGATCCATTGTATAGTGTGTTTCCTTAAATAAGTGAGCGATGCTTTGGTCAACTTCTTTTTCCGTTGCAAATTCCGCATAAAAATTGGTTAGTTTCGCCATCATTTCCGGTGTAATTTGATATTTACCTTCTATTGATAAGGCATCCATCAGCGCTTTGGTTTGTGTCGGATTGTCATTCGTCAAGTGATAGATTAAGCGTTCCAAATTACTTGAAACTAAAATGTCCATTGAAGGCGAACTTGTCAAATGGAATTCACGTTGACGATTATACTCTCCTGTTTTGAAAAAGTCGGTTAGAACATTATTTGTATTTGAAGCACAAATTAACTGATCAATCGGCACACCAATTTGTTTGGCATAATAGGCTGCTAAAATATTCCCAAAGTTTCCAGTCGGAACCGAAACATTGATTAAATCGCCATTTTTAATTTCCTCTTGTTGTACTAATTGTGCATAGGTATAAACGTAATAAACAATTTGCGGTAATAAACGACCAATATTCATTGAATTCGCAGATGAAAATTGTTGATTATTTGCAGCTAAAGAGGACTTCAACTCGGCATTATTAAACATCTGTTTAACAGCTGTTTGTGCATCATCAAAGTTACCTTTTACAGCAACCACATGTGTATTCTCACCTGTTTGAGTGACCATTTGTTTTTCTTGAATCCAACTAACACCATTTTCTGGATAAAAAACAATGATACGGGTTCCCGGTACATCCGCAAAACCTGCCATTGCTGCTTTCCCAGTGTCACCTGATGTCGCAGTTAGAATCACAATTTCATTTTCAATTTGATTTTTTTTAGCTGCAGTTGTCATTAAGTAGGGTAAGATGGATAAAGCTAAGTCTTTAAAAGCAAAGGTTGGACCATGAAACAATTCCAAGAAATAGTCTTCCCCTTTTTTGACTACTGGTGCAATTACTGGATCGCTAAATTTTTGGTCATATGCCCCATCGACACACGCTTGGATTTCCTCTGCTGTAAAGTCAGCTAAGAAAGCTTGTAAAATAATTTTAGCAACTTCTTGATAACTTTTTGATCCCAGTTCTTCAAAGTTTAAATGCAATTTAGGCATTTCAGTTGGGACATATAAGCCACCATCAGAAGCGAGTCCTTGTAGTATTGCTTGTGAAGCACTCACTTTATTATTTTTATTTCGGGTACTTTTATATAATATCGTCATCCCTACAACTCCTTAGAATTTTTCTTATTAATTTAATCATTCTATCATTTTAAGCAAGAAACAACTAGCTGTTTTTTGCTTTATTTATCTGTTTTTCGCAATAAATACTTATCTAATTCTTCTTTCATCTTTTCGGGCATTGTAGTCGGAATTGGAAAGACCTCTGCTTCAATGATTCGTTCGGCAAAAGCAAGAATAAATTCAACTGTCTTATTAAAACTTTCAATACTAATAAAATCAATCACATCTTTTTTCGAATGGATGGTCGCCCCACCCGGTACTGCCCCCCGCGCAAAAGTAATTGCTGGTACACCGCCATCAGCAAATGGTGTCGAATCACTTGGATAGACGCCATTTGATGTTTGGATACCAAAACCGAGTTCTTTTCCAACAAAATCAATGTAATGTGCAATTGCTTCTTCGCCAGTTACCGAAGCGATGTCTTTACCTAACACAACGCCAAGCATGTCCAAATTAATATTTAGTTTATACTTACTCATTTCTTCTTTATGGGCAGCAACAAAAGCAGTTGAACCCACTAAACCGCGTTCTTCTGTGCCACACCATAAAAATTTCAGTGTTCGTTTTGGTTTTGATTCGCTGAAATGTTTTAAGAAATCTAAAATTGCTAAAGCACCTGTTGCATTATCATAAACTCCTTTTGAATGACGTACCGAATCATAGTGCCCTGAGAAACAAATGATTTCCTCTTCAATTTCACCTGGTATGGTTACGACTAAGTTATGAGAAGTACGAGTTTCGACCTGACTTGATACGCTTAATTTGACTTTACTTGGATTTAATCGAACCAAGCGTTCGGCATCATGAATACTCATATTTACGCCAGGTAATTTCCCCAGTTCTTGGAGTTTCGGACGCAAATAACGCTCGTCAACATCAATTGCTTCATCATAGACGCTACCATTGAATGTCACAAAACCAATGACACCCGCTTCTACAATTTTCTTATAATTTGCAAAAGTTAATCCCCCATTAAATAGAGCAATCTTGCCTTTTGCTTGAGCTAAACTAATGACATCTAAATCGTCAACATAAATAAATTCACCGACTAAACCTTCCGTTACACCGGCTAATCCAACACCAGTCACTTTAAAAGATTGTGCAACAGGTTCTAGCACTTCAAACGTTGCCGTTACTTCTTCCGGAAATTCAATTTCAAAAGGTTCAATCACTACCTCTAAATTCATTTTTTCAATTTCTTCTTTAATAATCATCGCGGCTGCATATTCTTCTTTTGAACCGGCCACACGTTCAAAAGAGATTTTTTTCAATAAGTCTAAGTTTTCCATATTCAAAACGCTCCCTTTTTATCAACTGTACATATTATACCCTTCCTAAAAATTGAAAACAAATTGGATAATTATGATATGATAGAAATAATGAAAGTTTTATCCATAGGAGGTTGACGTCTTGCTTACCTTAAAAGAAAAAATTATTCTAGAAAGCAAAAACTTAGGGATTGATAAAATCGGCTTTACGACGGCTGAACCTTTTGATTACCTGAAAGAATCTCTAATCGAACAAAAAGAAAAAGGCCATACTTCCGGCTTTGAACATCAAAATATTGATGAACGGTTATATCCAGAATTAACTTTTGACCAACCTCAAAGTATCATTTCTATCGCCCTGGCTTATCCAACAAAATTTCATGGTGAGATTCCTCGAGATGAAAAACGCGGACAATTCGCCCGTGCTTCTTGGGGCACAGACTATCACTTTATTTTACAAGATCGCTTGAAAAAGCTAATTGATTTTATTAAAAGCCAAGCAACAATCTATCAAGCAGAGGAAGATTGGCGTTTTGCTCCTCAGGTGGATACCGGTGAATTTGTTGATGTCGCCGTAGCTCAACGTGCGGGTTTGGGCTTTATTGGCAAGAATGGTTTATTAATTACTGAAGAGTTCGGTTCTTTTGTCTACTTAGGCGAGATTGTTACAAACATCCAATTTGAGCCAGATACACCTATACCAAACGGTTGCGGGGACTGCACCCGTTGCATCACAGCTTGTCCAACTTCTGCTTTATTAGGCGATGGTCGGATGAACGCTAAGAAATGTCTGTCCTACCAAACACAAACTAAAGGTATGATGCCAAAAGAATTCCGAAAAAAGAACCGCAATATCATCTATGGCTGTGATATTTGCCAACTCGTTTGTCCCTATAATCAGAAAAAAGATTTTCACTTCCATTCTGAAATGGAACCCGAAGTCGATTCAGTTTTCCCTAAATTACGTCCAATATTAACAATATCAAATAAAGAATTCAAAGAGCAATTTGGTAAACTTGCCGGCTCATGGCGTGGAAAACGGACGATTCAGCGCAATGCCATTATGGCTTTAGCCAATCTTGGTGGTCGTGAAGCATTACCAGATATTATTGCTTGCTTAGATGATCAACGTCCTGTTATTCGTGGAACAGCCGTCTGGGCAATTGCCGAGCTCACAAGAAGAAATCCAGCTGATTCAATCGAACGCTTTAACCAACTAAAGTCAATTGAGACGGATCCAGAAGTCTTGCAAGAAATCGAGGACGCCTTTAAATTATTTGAAAATCCTCGTAAAAAAAGAAAACAGGAGTTGTGATGTCGACATCACAACTCCTGTTTTCTTTTAACTTGTTTCTCAAATAACCGTTTGAAAACAGGCGTCAATACTAGATAGAACCCACTATTTCCTACTGCATGTAAAAAATCAAAGGAGATGCCTCCTAAGTAATAGGCCCAGAAATTTGAAAGACCGTAAATTTTCGTATCGATCACAGCTAAAACCAAACCATATATAAATCCCGCCAAAAAGCTATAACCTACTTGGAGAAATAAATGATGATGGAAAACTGACCATTTGTTCAAAACGCCAACCAATAGAATAATGATTGAAAATCCCGTAATTTGCCCGATTGTCCAAATACCCATACCTAAATAAATATTAGTAATCAGCACCGATAAGATATTTACTACTAGCCCTCTTGATATGCCTAAATAGGTAGTGATTAAAATAAAAATCGCCGTCATTGGTTGAATATTAGGAATAAACTGAAATAATAAGCGCCCAACTACACAGGCTGCTGTAACTAAAGCTAAATACGCAATCTCTTGTGTTGTAAAAATAGATTTTTTTTTATTTTCTTGCATAAAGAACGACTCACTCCTTTTCTTAAAAGAATGTTCTTCCCACACTTTATGAAACCCTTTTCTTTGTTAAATTGTTTAATTTCTGATAAAATACTTGTGAGGATATAATAAAGGAGGAATATACAATGCCAGATAAACTAAATAAATTAGCTGAAGAAGAACGCGAAAAGAAACCTTTCTCAAAAATCGACAAAATGGAAAAAGACCTTAATTTGGATCAAGAACCCGACACTGACATTGAAAAAGAGGATGAATCCCCTAAAGACAAAAGTAATCCTTTACTAGATGAGCGCTCAATTATCGAACTTTCAGCGACCCAACGAGCACAATTTAATAACCAAGCTCCACTTTAGCCAATTTAAACAGACACTTTACTCTAAGTAATCTCTTAGAATAAAGTGTTTTTATTTTAGCGCATTTCACCCTGTCTTAATTAGAAATCTTTAAAAGCAATGGACGCTTCGCCACATTCCTTTAATAGAATGGCAATGAAGCGTCTTTTTAAAGTTTTTTAAGAAGTTCAGATAAAAGTTCCTCTTTGCTTGATACAATCAAACCATTGAGTTTAATTAAACCAGTTGTATATAAATTTAAATAATGAAATTGATTTTCACCAATTTCAGTTAGAGCGGCTAGTTTATCCGGATGTTCCCCACCTTGTTGGCGTGAATCCGTATAGAGTCCCATGATAGGAATTCCTTTCGCATAAGCCACACCAATTTCAGAAGCTACTCCAGCATCAATGCTAATTCCATCTAAAATTGCAATTATTAAATCGCTTTTAAGCACCTCATTTGTGTCGGCTTTAGCAATCATCAAACTATTGGCGTAAGCCATTTTATCGTTAATATCACCATTTTCTTGTGGTAAATAAATTTGGCACTCTGGAAATTTTTCGCGAATACTCTCAACAATCATCTTGTTATAGAGACGTTCGCTTTCCGCAAACATTGGCGCTGCAAAATAAATCTTCATTGGATTAATCATTCCTTTCTTCTATCAAAAATAATCACTAAAATAGGCTGCCATATCTGGAATAATTTCTTCCAAGATACGCAAAGTTTGTTGATTCGTATCAATTCGTTCAACTTGATATAAGTAGGCTGCCCGACGGTAATTCATTAGTAAGCAAGTTAGCGTTTGGATATCTAGGATAACTGAATCACCGATTGGTTCACGAATCACTTGGACTTTTTCGTTTTCCTCATCCCACTTCATTCCAAAAACACCACGATTCCATTCGGCCATCGGATCTGAGACAACAAAATGAAAAGGTTTTTTAAAAGACTTGAATGGAAATTCTTTAAGAAATTCCTCAACGTCAACAATTCTTGCCATAAAATAAGGTGCAATCGTTTCTTTAATTTGGCTATCATCTAAGAAAAAGGCCAATGGTTCATCTTTATAGTTATCTCCTTCAATCCAGTAGACCATACTAAAGTGTGCACCAATGAAATTCCACAACCCATGTCTTGCTTCTTGATTTAAATAAAACATTTCTTTTACGTGGAAGACTTCTTCAGCAACCCAATAAAAGAGCACACCTTTCGGCTGACCCGCAGCATCATAATAGACTGCAGCTGTCCGTTCTTCTTTATTTTCCTCACGCCAATATTCTTCCCAATGAAAAGCTGATCGTTGTAAGGCGCCATGATTAATTTTAGAAAATTGATCATAAACGGTTAAAACATCTGAGTAATCGACCTCATGACGCTCAACACTTCCTGCAACTTGCACAAACTTTGGTAGTTGCGTGTCGCGAATTTTAAAGGAGAGTTTATCTGACATAATTTCCCAACCTTTATCACGATAGTAAGGAATATTATACGGATATAAATAAGAAATCCATTGTTTATCATCACGCATATTTTTCAAAGCAACACTAACCAATTCTCGCATTAAACCTTGCCGAGCGTACTCTGGGTACGTACCAACTCCAGTCACACCCCCCATTTTATAAATCGTTCCATGAATGTTAACCTCACACGGGTAAATAGCAATTTGTGAAACGAGTTTCTCATGATCGAACCAACCAAAAACAGTTGATAATACTAATATTGGACGCTTTGATTGTACCATTTCGCGTTTATTAGCATAGCCACTTTCTTCGATATCCGTCCCTGTTACTTGGAAAACATAACTTAATAACTCATTGTATTGATCTAAATCTTTTTCTTCAAGTTGTCTAATTTTTAGGCCTTCCGTAAAAGCATCTTTCATCCTTTTCACTCCATTAAACCTTTTCACCTAGTATAACAAAAAAATTTCCTTTATGTCTGGTTATTTTTGACTTAATTATTTTCATATGATTGTTATTACAAAAGGCTTTTAATCTGTTTCTATCGTTGGTATAATAGAAGAGCTGACTAATAGAAATGAGGAATAAATGCATGACTACATTAGATGAAATGAAAAAACGCCAGCAGTTGATTCGAAATTTTTCGATTATTGCTCATATTGACCATGGAAAGTCTACCTTGGCTGACCGTATTTTAGAAAAAACGGAAACTGTCTCTTCTCGTGAGATGCAAGCACAACTACTAGACTCGATGGATTTAGAAAGAGAACGTGGCATCACTATCAAATTAAACGCTGTAGAATTAACATACACCGCTAAAGATGGCGAAACATATATTTTCCATTTAATTGATACTCCTGGCCACGTCGACTTCACTTATGAAGTTTCCCGCAGTTTAGCTGCCTGTGAAGGTGCAGTGTTAGTTGTTGACGCAGCTCAAGGGATTGAAGCACAAACATTAGCTAACGTATATTTGGCACTAGATAATGATTTAGAAATATTACCTGTTATTAATAAAATTGATTTACCTGCAGCTGACCCTGAAAGAGTTCGTACAGAAATCGAAGATGTTATCGGATTGGATGCTTCTGAAGCAGTTCTTGCTAGTGCGAAATCCGGTATCGGAATTGAAGAAATTTTAGACCAAGTCGTTGAAAAAGTCCCCGCACCTACTGGTGATCTGGAGGCACCTCTAAAAGCATTAATCTTTGACTCTGTCTACGATGCTTATCGTGGCGTTGTTTTAAACGTCCGTGTTATCGATGGCGTTGTGCGCCCTGGCGATAAAATCCAGTTGATGAGTAACGGAAAAACTTTTGACGTCACTGAAGTTGGTATCTTCTCACCCAAAGCCGTTGATCGTGATTACTTAATGGTTGGTGATGTTGGTTATATCACCGCTGCTATTAAAACCATTAAAGATACACAGGTTGGTGATACTGTCACATTAGCGAACAATCCTGCTCAAGAAGCGCTTGAAGGATATCGTAAAATGACACCAATGGTTTATTGTGGTCTTTATCCAATTGATACTTCTCGCTACAATGATTTACGAGAAGCTCTTGAAAAACTACAATTAAACGACGCCGCGCTCCAATTCGAACCGGAGACTTCTCAAGCACTTGGTTTTGGTTTCCGTTGTGGATTCTTAGGGCTCTTACATATGGACGTTATTCAAGAACGTTTGGAACGCGAATTTAATTTAGATATGATCACAACTGCACCATCGGTTATTTATAACGTTAATTTAACAGATGGTACAAAAGTAACGGTTGATAATCCGGCTGAATTCCCTGACCCAGTTCGAATTGAAAATGTTGAAGAACCTTATGTAAAAGCTCAAATTATGGTGCCTAACGAGTACGTTGGTGCAGTGATGGAACTTGCTCAACGCAAACGTGGTGATTTTGTCACAATGGATTACCTAGATGAATTCCGCGTTAACGTTGTTTATGATATTCCATTGTCAGAAATTGTTTATGATTTCTTTGACAAGTTGAAATCCAGTACAAAAGGTTATGCATCGTTAGACTATGAAATTTCAGGCTACCGTCCAAGTAATTTAGTTAAGATGGATATCTTGCTAAATGCTGAAAAAGTCGATGCTTTAAGTTTCATCGTTCACCGTAGCTTCTCATTTGAACGTGGAAAAGCAATCGTTGAGAAACTGAAAAAACTCATCCCTCGTCAACAATTTGAAGTCCCAATTCAAGCAGCGATTGGACAAAAAATTGTTGCCCGCTCAGATATTCGTGCATTACGTAAAAACGTATTAGCCAAATGTTATGGTGGTGACGTTTCTCGAAAACGTAAATTACTTGAAAAACAAAAAGAAGGTAAAAAGCGGATGAAACAAATTGGTTCCGTTGAGGTCCCACAAGATGCCTTCATGGCCGTTCTGAAAATGGATGATGAATAAAATGCTTTAGTCTCAAAGATAAATTGAAAATAGTTGAAATAAATTAGTCGTTCTCATACAATTTTTCGCCCTTTTGCCATCCTAAGTATTTGCTTTGTGGTAATAATAGAAACAATCACTAAAAACCATATTCAGGTTAGGTACTATCTCCTAGCCTCTGAATATGGTTTTTTCTTTAAAAATCGTGATACTTAATCTTTTGTTCCCCTTTACTTATCGAACAAACGTTCGTATAATTGTTTTAAAATGAACAAATCGATAGGAGGTATTCTTTTGTACTTTGATTACGACCTCGAACCGCGAAGTGACTATTTATGTATTGATTGTCGCTCTTTTTACGCAAGTTGCGAAGCAGTTATGAGAGGACTTGATCCTTTAAAAGCTATCTTAGTAGTCTTAAGCGGTGGTGATCGTCCTGGTGGACTGATTTTATCCGCATCTCCAAAAGCCAAAGAACTTTTAGGTGTCTCAAATGTCACTAGACGTTCTGAAGTGCCCTACCATCCCGATTTGATTTTTGCCCCACCTCGAATGAAAGAATATATCGCAATCAATCTGAAGATATTAGACACGATTACTACTTACGTCCCTCCTGAAGACGTTCACGTTTATTCAATCGATGAGGTTTTCGTTAAATATGATCACGTCAAACATTTATATCACGAGGCTAAAGTGACCCTTTTCGCTAAGTCAATCATGTTGAAAATTAAAGAAGCAACGGGCATACAGACAGCAATTGGTATTGGTGATAATATGCTACTTGCCAAGTTAGCGTTAGATAACGAGGCAAAAATAATGGCACCTCATTTTATCTCCGAATGGCGTTATGAAGATGTAAAAAACAAAGTTTGGGGTATCAAAAAAATGACTGATTTTTGGGGAATTAGTCGCAGGACCGAAAAACGTTTGAACAATAGAGGGATTCACACCATTGCTGAACTTGCCAACTATGACCCCCATCGGCTTAAAGATTCAATGGGAATCATGGGTACACAGTTGCACGCTCACGCAAATGGAATCGACCGTAGCCAAATCCATGAAATATACCAACCTAAAGAAAAAAGTCTCTCAAATTCTCAAATTTTATTAAAAGATTATGACGATATTCGAGATATTAAAGTCATCATCCAAGAAATGGGTGATTTGCTTGCTTCTCGTTTAAGACATATTCATGCAAAGACAAGTCGTGTTAGCCTCTTCATTGGTTATTCTAAAATTGAGAGTGAAACTGGTTTTTCTCGACAAATAAAAATATCGGAAACAAACAATACAAAAACAATTGTTAACAGTTTGATTCAAATCTTTAATCAGCATTATCACACTGGTAGCTATGTCCGTCAAATTGGTGTTAGCGCTTCTAACCTTAGTTACCACACAAATATCCAATTAGATTTATTTGAAGATATCGAGCAACAAATCAAACAAGAAAAATTGCATTTTTTAAAAGATAAAATTAGAGAAAAATATGGTTTTCACGCGCTCATTCACGCGAGTTCTCTGTTAGAAAACGCGACTGCAATTAGTCGTTCCACCAAAATAGGCGGACATTAATTTTAAAAAGGAGTGATTATTATCAAAAATTACGGAAAAGAATATATCGATCGTGGAATGATTAAATGGAATGGAATGTACTTGTCGGAGCATACGGAAGCAAGGTATAATCAACAGACTGCCAAGCTGAATCGTCCAAAGCAAAAAACAGCAATGACTACCCAAGAAATCCAAACAATTTTAGTTGAGGCTTATAAAAATAGCTGTATCGTGGCGATTCAAAAAGAAGAGCGCAATCTTGATGGCGACTACTCACCTGATATTGTCGGAAATATTCTTGGTTTTGATGAACTTGGCTTGTTTATTGATCATCAAAAAGTTGATTTTGATGAAATCAGACATGTCGAGATTCTTTCTAACGCCAAATGGTTTGAAATTCATCTTTAATTTTACGAAAGAAATGAGTGTATTTAAATGTCACGTAGTATGGAAGTCAAGTTAACCACATTATGCCTAATAAAAAATATCGATGGCAAAATCTTAGTCCAAGATCGAAAGAAAAAAGACTGGCCAGGATGGACTTTTCCCGGTGGTCATGTTGAAAAAGACGAAAATATTCTTGAATCCGTTATCCGAGAAATCAAAGAAGAAACAGGCTTAACTGTCAGACCACGTTTAGTAGGTATTGCAGAATGGCTCAATGATAAGAACGGCTCCCGTGAACTTGCCTCTTTATTTGTCGCCCAAACTCGAGAAGAACTCCCGACCAACACAGAACAACCCTTGCTTTGGGTTACAAAAGACGATTTATTAACGGGACCTTTGGCTGGAACACTCGGCCAATTCCTATCCATCTTTTTTGAAGAGCGACAATTCTTTTTTCAAGACAATTCCAATTAGAAGGTTGTTTAAACGTAAATCGTGCGTCCAAGAAGTTAAACTTTTTGGACGCACGATCTATTTTCCGTGTACGCTATTTATTTTTAATTTATTGGCTGACCGCCCGTAACTCCGTAAATCTGTGAAGTAACAAAACTAGCATCATTTGACGCTAAAAATACATAAACGGGTGCTAGCTCTGCTGGTTGTCCCGCTCGACCTAACAAGCTACTTTGACCGAATTTTGGTAACTCTTCTGGAGGTTGTCCACCATCAAGTTGAAGTGGTGTCCAGATTGGTCCTGGTGCTACGCCATTCACTCGAATCCCTTTTTCAGCAAATTGACTCGCCAGACTAATCGTAAAATTACTAATTGCCGCTTTTGTGGCAGCATAATCCATTAAATTTGCGCTTGGACTCGTTGCTTGAACAGAAGTTGTCGTAATAATCGCACTTCCTGGACTTAAATGTGGTTCGGCTTCTTGGACTAATGCAAACATTGAAATAATATTTACTTGAAAAGTATCTTTTACTTGTTGAAGTGGCAATTCAGAAATATCTTGATGTGAAATTTGTTGTGCCGCATTCAATACTAAAGTATCAATTCCACCGAAAGTTTGAACTGTCTTTTTAATCATTTCTTTTGATGCTTGGTCATCTTTTAAATCGTAAGGTAGTAACAAATATTTTCTACCTGTCTTTTCGATATAACTAGCAACTTCTTCGGCATCTTTTTCTTCACCTGGAACGAATTGAATCGCTACATCAGCACCTTCTCTAGCATAAGCGATGGCAACTGCCCGTCCAATTCCAGAATCCCCTCCAGTAATTAGAACACGACGATTCTCTAACTTCTTATTTCCAACATAGCTTGTTTCACCACAATCGGGTGATGGTATCATTTGTTCTTGTAAAGGTGGCGTTGTTTGATCCTGTTTCTTAAACTCTCCTGGATGGTATAACTCTCTAGGATCTTTTAAAATTGGTTCATTCATGTATATCCGACTCCTTTCTATTTGGTAATTTAATCTTAACGGAGTTTTTCTTAAAAACAAAACGATATTCTCAACACAAAAAACGAAAAATTAGGCTTTTATTTTAAAATCCGCTATACTTACTGTATAAAATTTGAGAAGAAATGGAGTGAAATTTATGCTAAAATACCTAAAGGTCAACAAAGAAACTGGAATTGAAGATGGCACAGATAGTGATTTTAATTGGTTGTTAATCAATCAAGATTCCTTTGAAAGCTCTTTAGAGATTCTTAAGAAATATCGACTTCCCGATGATATTTTTCTAGGATCCGATAGCTTAGGAGAGATCGCTCGAATTGAAAAATTAAAAGATACCAAACTGAGTAATCCTTTATCACTTGTCTTTTTTAATCTCTCAAATAGCTTTACGATTATTGAAAATCGCATTGAACCAATCTCTTTTGTTTTATCAGATGACTTACTTATTACTTATGTAGGTAAAAATAGTACTTTAATTGATGATTTACTCCGTGATGAGCACCAAAATTTAGTCAATTTTGAACAAATTATTCTTTCTACGATTTCTCGAATTTACAAACACTTTATTGCGGAATTAAAAAAGATAAAAAAAGAAATTGACTTTCTTGATGACGAATCCCGAAAAACAACCGGTAAAAAAGAACTCTTTAAATTAGCTGATATCGATCGAAAGATCATTTTTATTGACCACACACTTCGAGATCAAAATGACGTTTTAAATCAATTGTGGGAAATGTCAACTTTTACTGATAATATAGCGCATTCTTCTTTTATTTTTGATATTCAATTACAACAAGCTCAAGCTTTAAAGTTGGTAACTATTTATCACGCCCTCATCGATACACTAGGTAGTCTTTTTGAAAGTATGATCAGCAATAATCTGAACCATCTGATGAAATATCTAGAATCTGCGGCACTCGTTCTAACTGTTCCAACATTGATTGCAGGAATCTGGGGAATGAACACAGGGGGGCTTCCATTTAAAGAACAAGATACAGGATCTTACATTCTATTTTTCGTTATGGTCCTACTAACAGTTGTCACAGCTGTCTTTTTAACAAAAAAGAATTACTTTAAATAAACTTTTTTTCTACCTCAACCCCCTGAATCTTTACTTACTGTATATTAATTCATCCAGAACTAAAGTATAATAAGATTTAGTGCTAACATCTCAATGAGGAGGATTTTTCTTGAAAAAAATTGATGTCAATTGGAATCAATGGATTATTCGCTTTTCTTTCGCCATGCTCGTTATTATTGGATACAAAGTTATTTCGAATTATAATGCCATTTTTAGTTCCATTCAAAGTTTCACTCATATCATTTCACCCTTTATTATTGGTTTTGTAATTGCCTATTTATTAAACGGCCCACAAGAGCTTTTAAAAAGACTATTCAATAAAAGTTCCAATAAGTTTTTAAATAAGTACCAACAAGGCCTAAGTGTTCTTTTATTATATTTGATTTTAATCTTCTTACTGTTCTTAGCACTTAATTTTATTGTCCCTTTAATGATTAATAATATTATTGAATTATTAAAGCTTGTCCCATCTTTTATTAATTATATTTCTAGACTGGTCACTCAATTAGAAAATGATGGTTTAATCGAACTATTATCTTTAGAAAAAGTCGTTCAAAATATTTTAAATAGTTTTTCTTTAGATACTGTTTTAAGCCAATCGTCACAATCTTTAACATCAATAGGTTTACTATCGATTAGTCTATCTTCAGTCATATTCAATGCAGCATTAGCGTTTATCATTTCAATTTATGTCTTGGCGTATAAAACATCGCTGCTCGATTTTTCAAATCGTTTTTTCTCTAAATTATTACCTAATCATACTTTTTTAAAGGCAAAATATTGGATCCAAACAACCAACCGTGTCTTTTATAAATTTATTAGTTCGCAATTTTTAGATGCATGTGTCATCGCCATCTCTTCTTCAATTATTTTAACGGTAATGAAGGTCCCTTTTGGAATTTCTCTTGGACTTTTCCTCGGTGTTTCAAATATGATTCCTTATTTCGGTTCAATTGTAGCCGCGATCGCCACCGCTATTATCACTTTCTTCACGAGTGGTCTTAACTTAGCGGTTGCAACCTTAATTGCCTTGACGATTTTACAACAAATTGATGGTAATTTTATCGGTCCAAGAATTATGGCTGGTGCCTTAAACTTAAATCCAATTGTGATTATTATTTCGATTACTATCGGTGGTGCTTATTTCAATGTCATTGGAATGTTCTTAGCGGTACCTGTAGCCGCAATTATAAAGATTGTTACCATGAACTGGCTAGATAAAGATAAGATAACACCGTCAGCTGTAGTTGATATACCTGAAATTGAACTAGAAGTTCATGAAAAAAAGAAATGAAGTCGATCCAAAATCTTAAAATAATAAAAAACCATGAAATCAGTTTACTAAAGCATTGATTTCATGGTTTTTTGTTATTTTTACTTAAAGAATGACACGGTCTAACCTCATTCTTATTTTACACTTTCTTCAAGCAACTGGTTTTCAAAAATTAATTGATTATTTAAAACATCGATTGTTACTTGTGATTTAGGCATTACACGGCCAGCTACAATTTCTTTGGCTAGAGGTGTTTCAACTTCTTTCATGATGTAACGACGTAATGGCCGCGCACCATATGCTGGCTCATAAGAGTTTTCAGCTAACCAAGCTTTCGCTGAATCGGTAATCACCAACTCAATTTCTTGAGCAGACAAACGTTTAGCTAGTTGTTCAATCACTTTATCAACAATGCCTTTAACATTTTCTAAACTTAATGGTGTGAATAAAATCGTATCATCCACCCGATTCAAGAACTCTGGTTTAAAGTGTCCTCTCAGTGTTGCCATCACTTCTTCTTGAACAGCTTCTGGAATTTCGCCTTCTGCTGTTACGCCATTTAATAGCAGCTGAGACCCAATGTTACTTGTCATGATCAATACAGTATTTTTAAAGTCAACGACACGACCTTTTGAATCTGTTAGGCGACCATCATCTAAGACTTGCAATAAGATATTAAAGACATCTGGATGGGCCTTTTCAATTTCATCCAGTAAGACAATCGTATATGGGTTACGACGAACAGCTTCAGTCAATTGCCCTCCTTCTTCGTAACCAATATAACCTGGAGGCGCTCCGACTAAACGAGAAACAGAATGTTTTTCCATATACTCACTCATATCAATTCTCACCATATTATTCTCAGAATCAAAGAGGTTCTCAGCTAAGGCCTTAGCAAGTTCTGTTTTACCGACACCTGTTGGACCTAGGAATAAAAATGAACCTAGAGGGCGGTTTGGATCTTGTAAGCCTGCTCTTGAACGAATCACTGCATCACTCACTGCATTGACCGCTTCTTCTTGTCCAATCACGCGTTTATGTAATGTTTCATTTAAATGTAATAGTTTCGCTCTTTCACCCTCAACTAATTTCGTAACAGGAATTCCTGTTAAGCGACCAACAACGACCGCAATTTCATTATCAGTTACGGATTCTTGTAACATTTTTCCAGATTCTTGCGCATTTTTAGCTTCAAGTGCTTTAAGTTCCGCTTCCAATTGAGGAATCGTACCATGACGTAAAACAGCTGCTTTTTCTAAATCGTAATTATTTTCGGCATCTTCTAGCTCGTGTTTGGCTTGATCAATTTGACTTCGTTTATTAGACAATGCGTTGACTTCTTCTTTTTCTGTTTCCCATTGCATCTTCATTTGGTTCGCTTCTTCTCTTAACTCCGCTAACTCTTCTTGTAAGATACTTAGGCGTTTTTTTGATGCGTCATCCGATTCTTTTTTTAATGCAGCTTCTTCAATCTCTAGCTGCATTAAGCGCCTTGTTACTTGATCAAGTTCTGTCGGCATTGAATTCATTTCGACACGAATGGTTGCTGATGCTTCGTCAACTAAATCAATAGCTTTATCTGGTAAAAAACGATCAGTAATGTATCGATCGGATAAAACGGCAGCTGCTACAAGCGCATTATCATGGATATTTACGCCATGATGAATTTCAAAACGTTCTTTTAAACCACGTAAAATTGAAATGGTATCTTCTACAGTCGGTTCTTTGACAAGGACTTTTTGGAAACGGCGCTCTAAAGCTTTGTCTTTTTCCATATATTCACGATATTCATCGAGCGTTGTTGCCCCAATTGTGTGCAACTCACCACGCGCTAACATCGGTTTCAACAAGTTCCCCGCATCCATACTACCTTCTGTTTTACCTGCTCCAACAATATTATGAATTTCATCGATAAACAAAATAATTTGCCCGTCTGATTTTTTTACTTCTTTCAAGACGGCTTTAAGACGTTCTTCAAATTCACCTCGGAATTTAGCTCCAGCAATTAAAGCACCCATATCAAGTGAAAAAATCGTTTTATCTTTTAAGTTCTCTGGCACATCTTTACGCACGATACGTTGTGCTAATCCCTCAACAATTGCTGTTTTTCCGACACCTGGCTCCCCAATTAATACGGGATTATTCTTTGTTTTACGCGTTAAAATACGGATAACATCTCGAATTTCTTCATCTCGTCCAATAATTGGATCCATTTTTCCTTTTTTTACTAATTGGACTAAATCAACACCATATTTTTCTAAGGCTTTGTATTGTTCTTCTTGATTTTGTGATGTCACACGATCGCCTCCTCGTATTTCTTCAATGTTTTTTCGAATGTTTTTTTCTGTAATCCCTTGTTTCGTTAAATAAACGGTTAATGGGTAATTTTTTAATTTCATTAACGCTAGGATAACAATTTCAGTTGCTAAGTACTCATCTTCAAATTGCTCTTTGAAATGTTCGGCTTCATTTAATAACTGGAATAAATTACTACTCATCGACTGTCCATATTGAACATTGCTACCCGAAACGGTCGCTTTACGATCGAGTTCTTTATCAATTTCGTTTTCAAAAGCTTCGACATTTAAGCCTAAGTCATGATAGAAATTTCGAGCAAATTGATTGGGTTGCATAAATATTTTCCATAGGTGAACAATATCGATTTCCTGATGGTGTCGCGTCATAGCGACTTGTTGTGCTTCTGCAATGGCACTTTGTAAAGTGGACGTCATTTTTTCAATATTCATTGCTTGTTCCTCCCATCTTGAGATTTTAACCTCAACTATTATTATAAAACCTTGGTCAGTTTTGGTCAAATATTTCACTTATTCAAAGTTGAAATGTTTAAAATTCTTTAAAGGTAAAATAACAGCTGTCAAACTTGATTTATTTATAAAAAAAACAGGGATAAAAAACCAACCTTCGGCTCTTTCCCTGTCTCAATCTTTTTCAGTTTTTTTTCTGGAGATAAAAGTGTACGCCCCACCAATTATAAAAGGTAAAATAAATGTCGCAAAACGGTAAAGCAACAGTGATGAAGCCGCATCGACTTTTCCAACATAGGGACTAAAAAAGATCATATAACTAATCTCAAATGATCCCACGCCACCTGGTGTCGGTATCACGCCTGAAATAACTGTCACGAAACTAATAAGTGCTAAAGAAATAAACAAGTTAAATTCAGGATGATCTGCTTTTAAACAGATATAAGGAATAATAAACCAAATCAATGCTTTGACGATTCCCCAAAATATCATTTCAAACAACAGCTTTTTTTTACGCATCAAATCACTCGTCATTTGTCGTAGCGCATTAATTTGTAAGTTGACTTGATCGACTTTAGCTCGCCACTTCACTTTTTTTATCCATCGGTCACATAAGATAACAAATAAAATTTGTAGTGGCATGCTTAATGCAGCTAACAAAATAATGCCATTAATCAATAAATTAATGAAAATACAAATAATAACTACCAAAACTATTTCAGTTGAGAACAGGTACCATTCAGTAATTAAAAAGAAAATAGCCAAAACACAAGCAGCTGTCTTAAATAGCATGAAACGAAAAACAGCAACACCTACTCCCTCAGAGATGGTCAGTTTTTTTCGATGATAGAAATTAATTTCTGCTAGCCAAGTCCCTGCCCCAAAAGTCACTACTCGATAAAAAGCTGCGTAACAAGAGGCCATCATACCTTCCCAGCTTCGAAAAGGCTTTTCAGTTACCTTGATAATTGTTTGAACCATCTTTCCTTCAACGAGTTGATAAATAATTCCTAAAAAAATAACAATCAAGACCAACCAAATACTCGTTTCAAGCAACTCAAGAAAAATCGCATCAAAAGAAGACCATAAATATTTGACAAAATAACCAATTAAAAGAAAGAAAATGGTCGGTTTGATGATTGCTTTCATTGTTATCCTTTGTTTCAATTCGGACATTTTGATTGCCTCTGCTTTCATTTAACTTTTAAAGGGAGACTTGGACAAATACAAGTCCCCCTTCTTCATTACAAAACATTTGATAAATGGGCCTTACTTCGTGTTTAATTCAGCAATTTTAACAATCACATCGCATGCTTTTTCCATTGATTCAAGTGCAACAAATTCAAAACGACCATGCATGTTTTCACCACCAGCAAAAATATTTGGTGTTGGTATTCCCATAAATGAAATTTTAGAGCCATCTGTTCCGCCACGAACCGGTTCAATTAATGGTTTAATCCCTAATTCGAGCATGGCATTTTTTGCCAATTCAACAATGCTCATATCTTTTTCGATAACTTCTTTCATGTTGTAGTAATTATCGTTCATATCAACCACTACACGCTGTGTTTCATCAAAACGACGATTCATTTTCTCTTGAATATCCAACACAAGGGCTTTTCTTGCTAGGAATCTTTCACGATCATGGTCACGGATAATAATTGAAAAAGTTGCTTCTTCTGAATTTCCAGTTAAATTGGTTAAGTGGAAGAATCCTTCTGAACCTTCCGTTTTTTCTGGCACTTCATCAACTGGTAGAGCATTATTAAATTCAATCGCTAAAGTTAAAGCATTAATCAAGGTATTTTTCGCTGTACCTGGATGAACATTTTTACCATGAATAGTAATGTCAGCTTGGGCAGCATTAAACGTTTCATACTGTAACTCACCAACCGGACCGCCATCCATTGTGTAAGCAAAATCAACACCAAATTGCTCAACATCAAATTTATTCGCTCCGACTCCAATTTCTTCATCCGGTCCGAAAGCTACTTTGATTTCACCATGTTCGATTTCAGGATTTTTAATCAAAATTTCCATTGCTGTCATAATTTCAGCAATTCCTGATTTATCATCGGCACCAAGTAAAGTCGAACCATCTGTTGTGATTAATGTTTGGCCTTTGTAATTTTTTAAGTTTGGAAAGTCTTTTACGTTTAACGTATATTTTCCTCCTTCATCTAATGCAATGGTTGACTCGCCATCATAATTTTCAATAATTTGTGGACTAACGTTTACCGCATTGAAATCAGCCGTATCTAAGTGTGCAATAAATCCCATTGAACGAACTTTTTTTGTCGTATTTGATGGTAAAGTTGCCATCACGAAACCATTCGACTCATTATAAAGAACATCGGACATGCCTAATTCTTCTAATTCAGCTTTTAAAATCAAGGCAAAATCAACTTGCGATTGCGTCGAAGGTGTTGTTGTACTAGTTGGATCTGATTGTGTTTCAATTTGAACATAGCGTAAAAAACGTGGTAATAAATTTTCATATTTAGACATTGTAAGACTCCTTATCTTGTTTGAAATGGATTTGTGTTTGTTTCAGAAGCAATAATTTCTACTTCCCAATTCTCTTCTTGTTTCCAAGTATTCATTTGTTCTGCAAATTTCGGCACGCACAACTTCTCAATGTGGTGTCCTGGATCAATGACGGTCAATCCAGTTGCTTGAATATCATGTGCGGTATGATAGTAAACATCCCCGGTTAAATAAACGTCAGCCTTTTGACGAATCGCGTCTGGGTAGAATTTTTCACCCGATCCACCACAAATTGCTACCCGCTGAACCATTTTTTTTGAATCATCGGATTCAATTAAACGCACATCTGCTAAATCAAAAGTCTCCTTCACATGTGTAATGAAATCTTCTAAGGTCAGTGGTTTTTCTAAGTTACCAATTCGACCAAGACCATACGTTTTTGGTGGATTATCCAATTGTAAAATATCAAAAGCAGGTTCTTCATAAGGATGTACTTGATACATCGCTGCCAGTACCTTTGTTTCAAGTGTTTGCGGATAAATAACTTCAATTCGTTCTTCTTCAACAACTTCAGCTTGGTTAATTTGTCCAATTGTTGGGTTTGCCTGCTCATTGGGCGTAAAACGTCCTTCACCTTTCAATGAATAACTAGCATGGTGATAATTGCCGATATTGCCCGCACCGCTTTGCCCCAATCTCTGACGCATTTGTTCTGCTTGTTCAATTGGAACATAAACAACTAATTTTTTCATTGGTACTTCATGAGTTTTGGATAAATAGTTATCGACTTCAACACCGAGCACTTCACAAAACCAATCATTCAGTCCGCCTTCAATGATATCCATATTTGTATGTGCGGCATAAACACTAATATCATGTTTAACTAAATCCAAATACATCGCATTTTGCGGTGTATCTGGGACAAGGCGTTGGATTGGTCGAAAAATTGGCGGATGTTTAGCAATAATTAAGTCAACTTGCTTCTCAATTGCTTCTTTAACGACTTCTGGTCGCACATCTAAAGTCATCATAATTTTTTTGATTTCTCGATCTAGCGATCCAATATGCAAACCAACGGGATCCCCTTCTTCGGCTAACCATAATGGACAAAAAGCTTCAAAACGACGAATAAAATCCAGTCCATAAACCATTAAACCAAAACCTCCTGAATCCAGCTAAGTTGTTCTTTCACTTCAGCAACTTTTGATCGGGGAACGACATGTGCTTTCATCAAATCACCCAAAACGCGCTCTTTACTTTTAACTTCACGTTGCCATTTTTTGATAAACGTCTCATTTTTTTCTTGCAACAAGAATGGCCCAAACAGTAATTCCTGTTCAGTATAATGCACATTCCCCACCGGTTTTGCAACAATAATCTCATAAATTTTATCATTTTCTTCTAAAATTTCTTCATCAACAATTCCATATCCATTTAACATCAGCCATTCTCTGAGCGTTCGTTCACCAATATTTGGCTGTAAAATCAGTGTTTCATTTTTCTTTAATTGACCTTGTTTTATACCATTCTCTAAAATTTGACGAATCAACGTACCACCCATGCCCGCAATCGTAATGGCATCCACTTGATCTTCATCATGAATTGCCGCTAAACCATTGGCTAAACGGACAATAATTTTTTCTGACAATAAGTTTTTAGCTACTTGTTTTTTAGCTGACTCATAAGGACCTTTAACTACTTCACCTGCAACTGCATATGAAATTTTTCCGTTTATAGTTAAAAAAGTCGGCAAATAAGCATGATCCGAACCAATGTCTGCTAAGCGTGCACCCTGAGGTACTTTTTCTCCGACTTTCTTCAAACGTAAAGATAATACTTGTTCATTCACTACTTTTAACCTCCAAAATACTAAAGAAGCTCTGACAGCGAATTTATTTCTGGCTAGTCAGAGCATTCGAGTAAAGTTATTTCATTAATTCGATGGAAATGATGGAATTTCCAGGTATTTGTGGTGGAATTGACATTGTCATAACAGCAGGTTCTCCTAAGGTAACCTTTAACTGGCTGCCGACTTTGATTTCTTCTACAGGCATTTCAAGCGTTGCCGGATCCACATTTAATGCAACACCATTTTGAAATGACCCAATCGACTCCTCTGAATCTTCGACTGCAACGGGATCTTCAAGTAAAATTTGAATCGCTGGAGTGCTTGATTCTAAATCCGTGACACTGACAACTGTTGCTGTAAATACCATTTCTCCCGCCTCCGTTGTTGACATTTCCGATGTTTCTGAAGACTCTACTGTTGTTGTCTCATTGACCTTTGAACTTGATGAGCTTCCACCTTCATTTGATCCACATGCGCCTAAAATAAACATACTAAGTAACAAGACAGCTGGTGCTGTTATTTTTTTCATAGAAATTCCTCCTAAGATTAGTTTCTTCGATTATTTCCCGACATACTAATTTCCTTTGTTAAATAGCGAATTCGTTCCATTATTCGTTTGGCTTTTAGCGGCTCTTCATCGCCTCGTTGGGTAACAGACAGATGTTGCTCTAACTCCAACATTGTAAAATTAGAGCTAAAGAAAGTTGGTAACTGTTCTTGCATGCGGTGCTGTAAGATAACGCCAAAAACTTCATCACGAATCCAGCTGCTCATCGCATCAGCCCCGATATCATCAAGCATCAGAATTGGTGCTTGTTTAATTGCATTTAATTTTTCACCAACCAAATCTTTTCCGATTGCTTGCTTCATATCAACTGCAAAAGTTGGAAAATGTAGAAGCGTAGTGGAATAGCCCGCTTCAGCTAATTCGCGCGCAATCGCTCCAAGTAAATAGGTTTTACCAATACCAAAACTCCCAACTAAGTATAGCCCTTTGTGAAAATCCTTCGGTTGATTGGTATAATTTTCAACAAAATCATAAGCTGCAAAAATTGCTTGTGCACGTTCCGTTGTTTGTTCGTAATTCTTAAAATTGGCTTCTTGGATGTCTTTAGGCATATTGATGGAACGAATGCGATTACGAACCTCTTCGCGATGTTTATACGCTAGCAAACCTTGCGTCGGCACATACGTTACATCAATCGAATGAAAGTTCAATGTCAGTTGAGGCTCATATCCCGGAGCAATCATCTTTTCTGATTGCTCATTAAATTTTCGTTTTTCTTGGACAAATTCATATAACTTAGCGTAACTTTTTTCGATATCTTGCGGTGTTAAATAATCATTATGTTTTTCTAGAAAGGCTTTGACTTCTGGATCATTTAGCACTTCTTGCATCATTTCTTGATAACGAAGACGATAATTCTTTTGATCCAAAATTTTTGACAACTGGCTTCCAATGTTATCCATCAACTTTCACCTTCCTTTCTTTTCAAATAAGCTTGTAGACGTTTATTAAGCTCTGCTTGAATGTTTGGGTCTTCAGCAGCGGGCTCTTTTGTGGCTTTTTTCGTCTCTTTAGCCCAATCCGGCAGTTTTTCCACCCGAACATTATTCCTTGAATAGTTATTCGGTCGCGTATTGCGTCTTTTCTCTTTTTCTTCTTGTTTTTCTTTCGCTTCTTTTACATATTCACGCACATACTTAATGGCCGTTTCCGGTGCTTTAAAACCTTTTTCCGACCAGTTAGTGGCAATTGCATTGACAAAGTTCCCTTGTAGCGTACTATTGTTTTGAATCACTAACACGTAATGAATTAAAATATTAATAACCGAGTTTGGTAACGGACTGCGTTCAACAAGCGAGCGTAGCAACCAAGTCTCATTATCCGTTACATAACTTTTCTTCTCCGTTTTAATCGATTCTAGAAAATCAAAAGGTGCTGTTTTTTCACTCGTTTTGATTAGCTCAATATCCCGTTCAGAGTAACCTGTTTGACGTAATAAATTATAACGTTGCTCATTTTCCCCTACATTCGGTTGTACTTGTGGTTTAAATTGGCGTTTATTCCGCTCTAAAATTAATCTTTGAAGAGCTTTTAGCTCAACTTCTCCCGTATCAATTGCCACAACATCAGCGAGTAATTCGACCAATTCTAATTCCTTATAACCATAGAGACTCGCATATATACTTAATTGCTCTTTGAATTCTGGGGTAAAGTTTTGCTCAATAATGTATTTCTTTTTAGCCAAGGCGATTAAATATTCCCAGTCAATCAAGGATTGATTGGTGCAAATTCTTTTTGTCGGTTCCGACTGATAACTCTCAGAAATATTATCTAGTTTCTCTGATGCAAGGGCAAATGACTCCATATTCAATTGGCCATAAACCTCAGTGAAGTTAGCCGTAATTTCTTGATAGTCTCCTCGTTCAATTCGCTTTGGTTGAAAACGACTCGTCAATTGTTGGAACTTACGATCCCCGACTGCTTGATTTAATAAAAAACTATAAGTGACGTCTTTCATAAACGCTTGTGGCGCTAGCGGTTCTTCTAATTGATAGATAAACATCTTACCAAACTCCGCGTCTTCTTTTTGAAAAACACTTAAAAGCCCCATACCTTCCAGCCTTTTTCGAGCAACTAAAAAATCAGGTAAACCGATGTTTAGCGCGTTTAAACAATCCAAATGAATAAACTCTAATTCTTTTTGATCCCCTTCATCGCCAATTAATTGAAAATAAAGGGCTAATGCTGTCGGTCCGATGATTGGCTGATACAAATAAATCAGACCATCATTGCCTTCTTTAGATAAGGGGAGGGATTTAAACACTTGATAAATCGCATTCGGTGTGACTTCATCCCAAGCACTTCTCATTGAATCCCTCACCTCCTGTTATTCTTTCTCTTTTGGTTTTTCAACGATATCTTGTAGCTCTTTTAAGAACACTGACATATCCTTAAATTGACGATAAACACTCGCAAAACGAATATAAGCAATTTCGTCTAAATCAACTAAATATTCCATCACATATTCACCAATCAAATTGGTTGGAATCTCATTTTCGCCTGATTCGCGAATTTTTCTTTCAACTTTATCAACGATATTTTCCATTTGTCCCATCGTAACGGGACGTTTTTCTGCGGAACGCACTAGACCACGTAAAACTTTATCCCGATTAAATTCTTCTCTCGTGCCATTTTTTTTAATTACAAGTAAAGGGGTTTCTTCTATTCTTTCAAAAGTGGTAAAACGGAACCCACAACTTTCACACTCACGACGACGGCGGATCGCACGTCCATCATCCGCTTGTCGGCTATCAATTACTTTTGAACTGTTATGATGACATTTCGGGCATTGCATATTCCCACCTCATTTTCTTTTATTTGAAAAAAGCATTCAATATGAACACTCTAAGTAGCTATATTATAACATGGTTTTTCGATTTACTTGCGGATAAACCTCAATTCCTTATACATTTTTCAAGGTTTTTTTACTTTTATGAAAAAACAAGGTGCGTTTTTTGACATTTCAATGATTTCTCGGTTTATTGAAAATAAAAAGAGGCAAAACGAAAATTCGCTGCCTCTTTCTGACTTAAATATATTGTTGTGCTTTTAACCATGCAACCACTTGTGCTTTGGTTTCAGCTATTGATCCTTGATTATCAAAGATAATTTGACTTTTCTCTTTTTTCTCTTCAATTGGCCATTGACTAGCAATTCGTTTTTTCGCTTCTACTTCCGATAAATCATCGCGTTGCATTAAGCGTTGTAATTGAATGTCTTCTGGAACGTAAACCGTCGCAATTTCATCTATATTATCCGTATAACCTGCTTCAAATAATAAAGGGATATCAACAACGACTAGACGAGATTTTTGCTTACTAGCGATTATTTTCGCCAAAATGGCCTTACGTAAAAAAGGATCCAATAATTGATCTAAAACTTGACGTTTCTCTGGATGGGAAAAAATAATCTGTCCTAGTTTTTTACGATCCAATTCCCCATTTTCCAAGAGAACCTCCTCGCCAAACTCTGCTTCGATCGCTGTCAGTGCTGGCTGCCCTATTTCCACAATTTCACGGGCAACTTCATCACCATCAACGATTGGAAAACCATATTCACGAAAGGTTTTTACGACTGTACTTTTACCGGTTGCGATTCCACCTGTTAAACCTAATACAAATCCCATCACTTACCCACCGACTTTCTTTTGACAAGTTGGACAGAAATGCGTACCGCGTTGCGCCACTTTTATTTTTTCAATGGGTGTTTGACAACGTGGACAAGATTTGCCTGTTTGATCATAAACAACTAACGACACTTGAAACTCTCCAATCTCACCTAATGCATTGACATACGAGCGAATCGTGGTTCCGCCCGCTTCAACGGCATTACCTAGTACCTTGATTGTCCCTTCATAAAGCAAACCAATTTCCTCTTTTGTCAAACTGTTCGCTGGACGCTCTGGATGAATTTTAGCGAACCAAAGGGCTTCGTCTACATAAATATTCCCTAAACCAACGACAATTTTTTGATTTAACAACAAGGGTTTGATAGCCATCGTCTTTAACGATAGAGCTTTCTCAAAAGCGTCCAACTTAAAATCAGTCGACAGTGGTTCTGGACCTAGTTGCTTAATTCCTTTGTACTCCGAACTTTGGTCTTTACCGACTAATGCCATCCGACCAAACTTGCGAACGTCACGGTACTGCAATTGACTGCCATCGGTAAAATGAAAAATCACGTGTGTATGTTTCGTAATCATGACTTCTTGATTTCGGGTAAAAAATTCATACTTGCCCTCCATCCGTAAATGAGAAACCAAGTCAAACTGACTTAATTTAAAAATCAAAAATTTTCCACGACGACTCATCGCTTCAATTGTTTGTCCGATAAGATATTCTTGAAAAATTGGGACTTCTGGCATCTCAATGATTCTCGGCCAAAACACTTCGACTTTGGCAATCGTCTTTCCTAAAACTAATTGTTGTAGACCTTTTCTAACGGTTTCTACTTCTGGTAATTCTGGCACGTTAGAAACCTCCCTTATTTTGCTTCATACCATGTTTTTCCCCAACTACTATCCGTGGTTAAAGGAACATGTAAAGATACCGCTGTTTCCATCGATTCTTTAACTAGTTGATCTAACTTTTCTAGCTCCGTTGCTGGCACTTCAAATACCAACTCATCATGTACTTGTAACAGCATGTTTGCTTCTAATTTTTCTTCTTTTAAGCGTTTCGCTAAATGAATCATCGCAATCTTTAAAATATCTGCGGCGCTCCCTTGAATTGGTGAGTTAATTGCTGTTCGTTCAGCAAAAGAACGTAAATTAAAGTTTCTTGAATTAATATCTGGTAAATAGCGGCGACGCTGAAATAATGTTTCGACATATCCTGTGTCTTTTGCTTCTCTGACAACTGACTCCATATATTCTTTAACACCTGGGTAACGTTTAAAATAGGTGTCGATATATTGTTGCGCTTCTTTTCGAGTAATACCTAAGTTTTGCGACAAGCCATAGTCTGAAATACCATAAACAATTCCAAAGTTCACCGCTTTTGCATCACGACGCATATTGGGAGTAACTTGTTTTGCATCATCAATTCCAAAGACACGCATTGCTGTACTTGTATGAATGTCTTGACCTTCAACAAAGGCTTGTTTCAAGTGTTCATCGTTTGAAATATGAGCGAGTACGCGTAATTCAATTTGCGAATAATCCGATGAATAAATTAGCCAATCTTCTTTTTTGGGGATGAAAGCTTCACGTATTTTTCGTCCTTCTTCTAAACGAATTGGAATATTTTGCAAGTTTGGATCCACCGAGCTTAAGCGTCCTGTTTGTGTTAATGTTTGGACATAACGCGTATGCACGCGCCCATCAGCTTGAATCATTTTTAGCAGACCTTCAACATAAGTCGATTGAATTTTGGCAATTTGACGATAAACTAAAATATCATCAACAATTGGTGCTTGCTCACGTAGTTGTTCCAAAACATCGACCGCTGTTGAATAACCCGTTTTGGTTTTCTTAATAACAGGTAAGCCCATTTTTTCAAATAAAATCACACCTAATTGCTTCGGTGAATTCAAATTAAATTTCTCGCCAGCAAGTTCATAAATTTTTTGCTCAATCGCATTTAAACGTTCCGCAAATTCACCTTTCATTTGTTCTAAACGATGTCCATCAACCGTAATCCCTAAAATTTCCATTTCAGCTAGTACTTCGGATAATGGTAATTCAATTTCATAGAATAAAGAGACTTGCTCTTTTTCTTTTAATTCCGTTACTAATTGTGTGCTTAACCATTCGATGGCAACCACTTTACGTGCAAGATGCTCAAATAAAACATCATCCTCGGGTACAGCGATTTTTGCGCCCTTGCCATAAATCATTGTATCTGAATGAATCGCATCATAGCCATAATGGTGCGCTACTGCAGAAATATCATTGCTTTGATCATTCGTATTTAATAAATAAGCTGCTAATAGAATATCAAAGGTACAGCCTTTTAATTGAACGCCTTCCTTAGACAACGCAACAATGGTTCGTTTAGCGTCATAAACATGCTTTTTCTTCGAAGCATCTTCTAGCCAATTCTTAAACGGGGTTTGTTCTAAAATAGCTAGGTCTTTTGAAACATAGACTTTCTCTTTGGTTCCCCAGACAAGACCAACAATCTCACCTACATGGTAATTTTCACTTAGCATTTCCACGTATAGAGCTGATTCATCTTGGAACATTTCGTCTGTTGTTTGAGTAACAACTTCGAAATCAATTGCTTCTAACTCTGAGACTTCTTCGACAATGTTTAATTTTTCTAAGAATGTATTGAAATTCATCTCTTTATAAAAAGGAATTAACTTATCTATATCTTTCCCTTCATATTTTAAATCTTCCACTTGGACCGTAATTGGTGAGTCCGTATGAATTGTTGCTAATTTCTTTGATAAGAAAGCTTGCTCTTTATCATTAATCAAGTTTTCTTTCATTTTGCTCTTCTTCAATGAATCGATATGTTCATAAATTCCCTCAATCGAACCAAACTCATTCAATAACTTAATCGCTGTTTTTTCACCGACTTTTGTGACACCCGGAATATTATCTGACGCATCACCAGCCAAACCTTTTAAGTCAATAATTTGTAATGGTGATAACCCTTGATATTTTTCAGCAATAAACTCTGGCGTACAAACTTCAACTTCGCTAACGCCTTTTAATGTAATATTAACCGTTACATCATCTGTTACTAACTGCGTTAAATCTCTATCACCAGTTAAAACAACCACGTCAAATTTCTCTTTATCAACTTGCTTCGCTAACGTTCCGATGATATCGTCTGCTTCATAGTTATCTAGTTCATAATGCTCCACACCTAAAGCATTAATCAACTCGCGAATATAAGGCATTTGTTCTTTAAATTCACTAGGGGTCTTTGAGCGGCCACCTTTATATTCATCGTACCATTCATGTCTAAATGTCGTTCTCCCTGCATCAAAAGCAACTAAAACGTGGGTGGGATTTTCTCTAGCCATCATGTTATCAAACATTGTATGAAAAGCATAAATCGCATTTGTATGTAAACCATTGTTATTTTTGAATCGATCCAATGAATTATGTAAAGCATAGAATGCACGAAAAGCCACACTGTTGCCATCGATTAAAAGTAATTTATTTTTCATTGAGTTACGCTCCTTCTTTTTTCGTCCTTAATCATTTTAACAAAGATATCCAAGGAATGCGATTAATTCGCTAGTTTTTAAAATCGATATAAAAAAACTAGTGTGACACTCTACAATTGAGTCCCACACTAGTTTATGTTATCTTTTAGTCTCTTGAAAAAATTCTTAATAATGACAAGAATAAGTTAATAAAGTCTAAGTACAATTGTAGTGCCATAAAAGCTGCAATTCCTGTATTGTCTTGACCAATTGTTGCTTGATACATGTGACGAATTCTTTGATTATCATAGGCAATTAAACCAACGAAAATAATTACCGTAACATAAGATAAGAAGTAATCAATTGCTGCACTACCTAAAAATAAATTAATAAGCGTCGCAACGATAACACCCCATAACAATCCAATCGCTGCACGACCCATACCGGTCAAATCTTTTTTAGTCATAACACCAAAAATAGACATCCCAACAAAAGTAATACTAGCAACTCCAAAAGCTTTCGCTACATCAGCCATCGAGTAAGCCGCTAAAGTAACTGCCAAGATAAAACCCATAAGTAGCGAGTAAACGATAAAGCCCGCAACTGTTAACGATGGATTTTTCTGTGCTTTTGCACTTAACAGTAAAACTAAAATAATTTGAACTATCCATAAACCAGTTAGACCAAATGGAAATCCAGAAATAATACTAACCGTTTGTTCAAAGAAAAATCCCATTGCCAAGTACGCTGTTATTGCCGTAATTGCTAAACCTAAACTAAAAATTCCATAGACTTTTGAATAAAATTGATTCAAGCCTTTTGTTTCAATTGCTGTATTATTCAATTATATCTCCTCCTTAGATTGATGACTTGGTGGTTGTACTAAAACAACCGCATCGAGTACACGATGATCGGAAGCATTCATCGCTTCAACAGAAATCGTTACGACCTCTTTCATTTTATCGACTTTAATCACTTCAAAAGTAAAAGTGATTGTTTCATAATGATAAACAGGTTCGACAAAATTTACCGATAAATTAACAACATGTGAACCCGGTCCTGGCAAGTGCTTCGAAACGGCACTTGTAATAATTCCAGTCAACATAATCGATGGCACGATTGGTTGTTCAAATTCCGTTTGAGTAGCATAATCATGCTGAATATATAACGGATTAGCATCATTTGTTAGTCCTAAATAAAGCAAAATTTGTTGATCCTCAATTACTTCTGTTAAAGATAACGAATCGCCTTCTTCGATTTCTTCAATTGTTTTTCCTATTTTACGTGGTTTCCCAATATTCAAAATAGTAACCCCCAAGGTTTATAATATCTATTATTTTATCAAAGGTAGCCAAAAGTGCAAGTATGAAACGTTAATATTCATAAAAGATTCATGTTTTTACGATTAAATTTACTAGCATATTATATAAAAAAACAACCTCTAGAAGCATGGTCACTTCAAAAGGTTGCTTTCTTTTAAATTATAAGCGATTGCGAGTGGTGTTACTTAATAACGTTTCATAAGCACGTTCAAATTTTTGAACATCGCCTGCGCCCATGAAAATCATAACCGCATCCCCGTGATCAAGTAATGGCGAAACATTGTCTTCTTTGATTACTTGTCCGCCTTTTTGAATTTTTTCACCTAGATCTTCAATTCGGACAGAACCTTGTGATTCACGTGCCGAACCAAAAATATCACATAAATAAACTTTATCGGCTAAATCAAGAGCTTCCGCAAATTCATCCATTAAAGCAATCGTTCTTGTAAACGTATGTGGTTGGAAAACCGCAATAATTTCTTTGTCAGGATATTTTTGACGAGCGCCATCAATTGTTGCACGGATTTCAGCTGGATGATGTGCGTAATCATCGACAATTGTCATATCAGCCACGATTTTTTCACTAAAGCGGCGTTTAACCCCTTTGAAAGTTAACATTTCAGCTGCGACAGCTTCCATTGCTAACCCTTCTAAATAACAAACCGCTATCACGCTCAACGCATTGTTAATGTTGTGTTGGCCAAAAGAAGGCACTAAGAAACGTCCGATTTGTTCACCTTTAAATGATACATCAAAAGAAGAACCTTGTGTTGAACGTTCAATATTAGTTGCTCTAAAATCATCATTTTCTTCGACACCATAGTAATAAACAGGTACATCGACTTTTAATTGGCGTAAATAAGGATCGTCTCCAAAAGCAATAATCCCTTTATTGACATTTTCAGCCATTGATTGGAAAGCCGAGAAAACATCTTGAATGCTTTCATAATAATCTGGATGATCAAAGTCGATGTTCGTCATAATTACATAATTTGGTGAATAAGCTAAGAAATGACGACGGTACTCACAAGCTTCAAAAGCAAAGAATTCAGCTAATTCATCGCCATGACCCGTACCATCACCAATCAAGAAACTTGTCGGTTTGATTCCTGACAACACATGCGCCAACAAACCAGTTGTACTTGTTTTCCCATGTGAACCTGTCACACCTATACTTGTATAGTTTTGAATCAAGTCACCTAAAAACTTGTGATAGCGAATAACTTCTAAACCTAATTCTTTCGCACGTACAATTTCAGGGTGCGTATCTGGAAAGGCATTACCTGCAATCACGGTTAATCCGGCTGTAATATTTTCTTTATTAAAAACAAATAATGGAATTCCTGCTTTTTCTAAATCACGTTGAGTAAAAAAGTACTCTTCAACGTCGGATCCTTGAACTTTAAAGCCTTTTTCATGTAAGACAAGAGCCAGTGAACTCATACCAGAGCCTTTAATTCCAATAAAATGGTATATTGTATTTTCATTATTAAACATTATTTTGATTTCCTCATTTCTCAAGGGTTTCATTTCACAATCGTCTTTTCTACGAACGTTAACAATTATCTTACATGTTCTTGAAAATAGCAATTCTTTTACTTAAAAAAAATATTCTCTTAAGCTTTACCCTTTTTTTCAGATTTTGGCTCAACCATCGTTAAACTAATACGTCCTTTAGCGATGTCGACTCCTTCAACCCAGACATTGACAATGTCACCTACAGCAACGACATCTTTAGGATGTTTAACAAACTTTTGACTAAGTTTTGATAGATGGACTAAACCGTCTTGTTTCACCCCAATATCAACGAACGCTCCAAAATCAATGACATTACGAATTGTTCCTTTTAATTCCATACCAACTTTTAAATCTTCCATTGATAAGACATCTTGACGTAACAATGGTGCTGGCATCGAATCACGCATGTCGCGGCCTGGATCAGCCAATGCATGTAAAATATCTGTGACCGTTTCTTGTCCGACTGCTAACTTTTCAGCGACATTTGCTGGAACAAGTGCCTTTAATTTTTGGCTCGCTTCTTTCGTACCTAGCGTTTTAAGTTCGACATTAGCTAATGATAAAATTTCTTTAGCAATTGAATAACTTTCTGGATGAATACCTGTATTATCTAAAATATTTTTTCCATCTGGGATACGTAAAAAACCTACTGCTTGTTCATAAGCTTTTGGTCCTAATCGAGGAACTTTCTTTAATTGGTTCCGTTGGTTAAAGGCGCCGTTTTCTTCACGATAATTAAAAATATTTTGAGCTGTCGTTTTATTTAAGCCAGCTACATGGACGAGTAACTGTGGACTGGCTGTATTTAAATCAACCCCCACTTGGTTAACAACTGTTTCGATTACAAAGTCCAATTGTTCATTCAATCTTTTTTGCGAAACATCATGTTGGTATTGCCCTACGCCAACCGCTTTAGGTTCAATTTTTACAAGTTCAGCTAATGGGTCTTGGAGTCGACGCCCAATGCTAATAGCGCTTCGTTCTTCAACTTGAAGATTGGGAAACTCTTGTCGTGCAACATCACTCGCTGAATAAACCGATGCTCCGGCCTCATTGACAATCACAAAGAATACTTCTCTTTTGACTTGTTTCAATAATTCCGCCACAAATAATTCCGATTCCCGACTAGCCGTTCCATTGCCGATAGCGACCATCTCAACTTGATACGTTTCTAATAATTTCAAGAATGTTTTTTGTGCTTCTTGATGGCGCGCTTCAGATGAGGCATGTGGATAAATGACTGTTGTGTTCAGCAATTTCCCTGTCTCATCAATCACAGCCAATTTACAACCAGTTCGATAAGCCGGGTCAAAACCTAAAACGACTTTGCCTTTAAGTGGAGACTGTAGTAATAGATTTCGTAAGTTTTCACCAAAAATTCCAATCGCTTGTTCATCGGCTTCTTCCGTCAACGCATTTCGAATTTCTCGTTCTACACTTGGCGCAATAAAACGTTTGTAGGCATCTTGATATGCTGCTTGTACAAAGGGAACCGCTGTTGATTGTTGATTTTTGATTAATTGTTTATAAAAGTAATTTTCAATTAATTCTTCTGGAACTTCCAACTGAACTTTTAAAATCCCTTCTTTTTCACCACGATTGGTCGCTAAAATTCGATGGGAAACCATTTTTTGAATCGGTTCAGAAAAATCATAGTACATTTCATAAACTTTTTTCTCATCTAGCTTTTCATCTTTAACTGTACTAACATAGCTTCCTTTTTTAAAGAAGTACTCACGAATCCACGTGCGGTACTGCGATGAGTCCCCAATTTGTTCTGCCAAAATTTCATGGACTCCTTGCAACGCGTCTTTAACTGAAACGACTTCATCGGTTAAAAATTCCTGGGCTTTCACTTCAATTGAACTTGTTGGAAACGTTAAAATCCAATTGGCTAAGGGCTCCAAGCCTTTTTCTTTCGCAATTGTGGCTTTTGTACGACGCTTTTGTTTGTATGGACGATATAAATCTTCGACCTCTTGTAATTTAACCGCCTTTTGAATCGCTTTTTCAAGTTCAGGGGTCAATTTTTCCTGTTCTTCTATAATCCGTAAAACTTCTGATTTACGTTTTTCTAAGTTTTCTAAATAATTATATCGCTCTTCAATTTCACGAATCTGAACTTCGTCGAGCGCGTCTGTCATTTCTTTTCGATAGCGTGCGATAAAGGGAACCGTATTCCCCTCATGTAATAACGCTAGAACTGTCTTAATTTGACTCGATTTATATTGTGGTAATTCTTTAATTAATAATTGAATAATCTGTTGATTTGTCTCGATTGCCATATACTCACTCTTTTCTTTCTATTGATTAGGATTCCATGATGCAGTCATTTTTTGATATTCAATATCTTGCACAATGCCTTTTTTATCGAAAATCACACCATGAACCGAACCGCCATAAATGGCCCCACCATCAATACCAATTTTATTATCAGAAAACCATAGATCCGTTGTTCGATTGTCACCGTGTAAGCTAGGTGTAATCGTATGGCCAAAGACAATCGTTTTTCCAGTATGATTGACTCCTTGATGGAAATCGTCACGAATCCACATAAGTTCTCGTGGTGTCGTTTGATGCCAGTCTTTAAGAGCTAAATTAACTCCTGCATGTACAAAAAGATACTTACCCCATTCAAAATAGTAAGGCAAATTTTTTAAAAATTCGATTAGCTCTTTATAGTGTCCACGCATCATCATTGCCATTTCTGTCGGTGAGTATTCTTCCGTTGCTCCTGGATGTAACAAGCTATTAATCGTCTCACGACCCCCATTCAGCCAATACCTATCCGCCACCTCTTCAGGATTCGCTAAGAATTTCAAAAAATAATCTTCGTGATTGCCACGTAAATAAATAGCTTGATATTTTTCAACCAACTCTTTGCCTTTTAAAAAACACGCTTTACTCTTTGGACCACGGTCGTTTAAATCACCAATTAAAACAAGCTGGTGATTAACTGGATCAAAATCTTCTAATAATTTTTCAAAAAGATCGAGTTGACCATGGATATCGCTCAATACATAGACATACGTTTTCATTGATTACACCTCCTAGTAAATACAAAAAAACTGAGCCACTTCTCTCTCGTTTGATTCCCTTAGCGATTCGTTAGCAACGTCTCGCGATTGTCGGGCAATTCAACCAGAAATTGTCGTGGTTCAGTTTTTAACTGACTATTCTTTGGCTTTGCCAGTTACAGCAAAGAAATGACCGTCGGTGTCTGAAAAGTTAAAGACCAATTGATCCGATAATTGAACCATCTCGCCTAGGTTCACACCTTGTGCTTGAACTTTTTTATACAGTCCAAAAATATCATCGGTGAAAAACATCAGTGATGGTGAATTTGTTGCCACTTCAGGCGAATGTTTTTCAATGAATTCGCGATCATAAATAACAAAATGAACTTGGCTGTCACCTGCTAAGGCCACTTCAACGACTAGCGTGCCGTCCATTTCTTGTTCCTCTACAAGCGTGAAATCCAAACTTAGCCAAAAATCACGTGCTTTTACGACATCATCCACGTAAAGCATTAATTGAATTTTATTTGAAAACATAATTGTCTCCTATTCCCCTTCTTGACTGAAGTTTAAATTAATTCCTGGTTGATCCGTTACAATTTCTGTCATTTCATACGTTAGGCGTTGTAACATATCAAATAACGGCGCTACAAGTGTATTGCCTTCTTCTTGAGTTAAATCTTCTTGTTTCGTTACTTTACGGTTGATAAAATGATTAATTTGGCCGATTGCACCACTAATAATAAAGTCTGGGAAAACGACTTCAAATTGCAAACGCGCTGCTAAAATACTATTTTCTTTTGGATAATTTTCATCAGGTGCAGGAAACGGCGCAAACCCCACGTTAATCTTTGTTTTTGCTTCTGTATTTTTTGGATCACGCATATCAAAATGGTACGCTTCTACAATTGGTTGTTGTCTTTTAAGTTCCAATATATTCACACTCCTCAAAAGAAATTATACCATATAATGCCAACAGATAAACACTAAAAAAGAAGAGAGTCCAAGTTATTCAACGCGTAGAAAATACCACAATTACAGTCCGGTTAAGTCAATCAAACTATCTTATGATTTAACATTGATTTCCTTCAGACACCGAATTTTTTAGCAAACCGTTGTCAATAAAAATTTATGGGCCGTTTCCTAAGCCCCTAAAATGGACAGTTAAAAGAAACACATGCAATAATTGCTTTGTAAAATAAAATTAGAAAAGAGGAATCACCATGGCAGCAATGGTATTTGTTAATTTCCCCGTCACTGATTTATCACGCTCAATTGAATTTTACACGGCTTTAGGTTTTCAACAAAACAAAGAATTTTCTGATGATAATGCCGCCTCTATGGTTTGGGATGATACTTTTTGGATTATGCTCTTGACCCATAATTTTTATCGCAAATTTATAAAAGACAAAGAAATTGCCGATACACAAAAAGTCAGTGGTGCACTGATTGCTTTTAGTTTAGATAGCGTTGATGCCGTCAAAGCTTTTGGTAAAAAAGCCGAAGAAAATGGTGGATCCGTTCACCATGTCGACATGGGTATACCTGAAAGTATAATGTATGGTTTAGAAGTTCAAGATCCAGATGGCAACTCTTTAGAACCTTCTTGGATGCAAATGGAGTAGAGATCTTATTTTTCAAAAAAAAAGAGTCCGAGCTAAAAAGTCGGACTCTTTTTTGTCTTCTTACTTATGGATTATTCACTAAATAATCAACGGCATCTTTTAAGGTTTTAACTGGCACAATTTTCATATTTGAATCTAATTTTTCTAAAGCATCCTTCGCCTCTTGATAGTTAGATTGAATTCCTGGAAAGTCTTTTTTCATCTCATCCGTAATTGGATCGTCTGGTGCAAAGAAGATTTCCGTTCCTTCTTGGGCCGCACTTGCAATTTTTTTATCAATTCCACCGATTCGACCGACTGTTCCATCTAAGTTCATCGTGCCCGTTCCTGCAATTTTACGTCCTTTACGCAAATCAGCTTCAACCAGTTGATCATAGATTTGTAAAGTAAACATCAGTCCTGCAGAAGGACCGCCAATATTTTCAACATGAAACTCAATCTTCTCATCTGAAGAAATGGCAGTGTGATCAACTAGACTAATACCGATGCCTGCCTTTTGATTACTGGGTAACTCGATTAATTGTCCACTAGCTTTATTTTCGCTACCATTACGTAAGAATTTAATCATAACCGTATCGCCAACTTTTTTATTTTGAACATAATCCATAAATTCTTGTGAACTTTCAAATTGTTTCCCATCGACTTCGACAACCGTATCACCCACCGCTAACTTGTCGATAAAATCTGAAGCAGGATCAATATGCATCACATAGACCCCTTTAAATTCAAAATGATACGGCTTATCAGCTAGTTTTAAGGCCTGCTCAATTGCACTGTTTTGTGATGAGGTCATAAAATACTCTTGCATTTGATTGTATTCTTCACTCGTTGCCCCTCCAAACATTTCTTCTTCACTGATTATTTCAGAAAAAGGGTCAAATTTGGCTTGTAAAAGACGTAAAGCGGTTCCTTGGTAAACGCCAACTGAGGTCAATGAATACGATCCTGGAGCATCATCTTCTTGCCCATTGACCGTCACTAATTCAGCCAAAGGTACAGTCGAACCTGGTCTTTGAATAAAGTATGGAACTGGTAAAAAAACACTAGCCGCAATAAAAATTGCTACGATTAGTAATAGTAAATATTTGACTGAAAATTTTTTCTTCATTTAGCATCACGCTTCTTCATCATTAATTGATAAACATTTTCTGGTAAGTACGGTTTAACATCCCCATCAAACAATAGGACTTCTTTTAATAAACTTGAACTAATATGATTGTACTTCGAGCGAGCTAATAAGAAAACTGTTTCGATTTCCGGATCTAAATGATAATTCATTTCCATAATATCCCGTTCATACTCATAATCTTTCATGCTACGAATACCACGAAGTAAAATTGAAGCACCTAAGCGTTTCGCGGTTACCACCGTCAGTTCTGTTTCTTGAAAAACGACACGTACATTTGGAATGTCCTTAACCGCTTCTTCAATTAATTGAACTTTTTCTTCTGCTGTAAAGAAAATTTTTTTATTACTATTTACAAAAACACCGATAATTAATTCATCAAATAATTTTGCGCCACGACGAATTGTGTCTAGGTGTCCCATTGTTAAAGGATCAAAACTTCCTGGGAATAAAGCAATTTTTTTCATTATTGTTCCTCATTTCGGTAAATCGTAATCGCTGCTAAGCCGTAGACCTGGCGACGTGTTTGTTCTAGTGTACCTATTTTTTCCGGTAATTCAAATTTTTTATCTGTTTCACAGACAATCAGAGCATTTGAAGCAATCATCTTAGTTGCTAACATTTTCTCTAAATCTTCGACAACCGCTTGTTGAGCGTATGGCGGGTCTAAGAAAACTAAATCAAAGACTCTACCATTGATTGCTAAACGCTGAATGACTTGCTTCGCATCGCCTTTAATAACTTCAAATTTTTCTATTTCTTTTATAATCTGAATGTTTTCTTTAATAACATTTATCGCTTGATAGTTTCGATCAACGCAAACCGCGTGATCCATGCCGCGTGAGACGGCTTCAATTGCAAGACCACCACTGCCAGCAAAAAGATCCAAGACCTCCCCACCATTAAAATACGGACCAATCATATTAAAAATCGATTCTTTCACTTTATCACTAGTTGGTCGTGTATTGTCACCAGATAAGCTTTTTAATCTTCTACCACGATAATCTCCTGAAATTACTCGCATTTTTGTCACTCCTCAAATTAAAAAAACAGCTCTCTTCTCAGTAAACGAACGTGAGACAACGATGGGTCATCTACTGAATTGTTTGAATGAGAATTAAGCTGTCCGATATTATTAACGATTAGTTACAAGTTGGCCTTCTGTTGCAACTTCTTCTTTTGTTTCATCTTCAGAAGGTTCTTCTTCAACTTGGTAAGCTGCCTTCGTGCCAATTTTGTCAGCAAAGTTCATTTCAATATCTGGTCTAAATGACATTTCTACTCGACGAACAAAATGGAGTCGGTTAACTTTTTGAATCACTTCATCGACGTTTTCTTCATTCACATAAAGAACGACATACTTCATTTTATGTGACACAAAATGAATCAGTCCAAAACGTCTTAAATTTTTTAACTGTTTTAAGCTGTAAACCCAAATAATTAAACCTCTTCGTTTTTGGAATACGAACTCACCCATGGCTACAGCCTCCTTTACATGAGGATCCTTTTTCAAAAAATGGATTCCCTGTTTCAACAATGACATCCTCAGAAAAGGTTGCAGCAATTTTAATAATAATCTCGTCCAAAATCCCTTGTAATTGGGTTTCAGCTAAACGAAATTCTGCAACTTTTGGATGTAAATCTAGTGCACGTTTGGCTTTACGTAACCCTCTTTGACGATCACGGTAATCCGGTGCATGCTTCCCATATTCAGCAATCCGGTCAAAAGCTTCTTTTTTATCTAAGAATTCTTGGCGGATAGTCGCAACTTCACTATCAACATACATTTCTTTTTTTTTAGCTATATATTCTTTAAAAGAATGACTTTTAAAGATTTGATCAATCACTCGTTGCGTTTGATCCTCAATATCAAAAAAATGATCATTATAAATCAATGTTAGTCACTACTTTCTGTTGTATTTTTAACTTCTTGAAATAAGACTAACACATTTTCTTTAGAGAAGGCAATCCCTATTGATTCCAATTTTTCAAAATAAAGATGCGTCACTAAATAGGGGTTATTGTACCATGACATGATCGTAAAGATTGGATCATAGACAGGCATTTCAAAATGCATGGTGATATCATCGGATTCTTTTTCTAAAAGGTTCTTTGCTTCTTTATTACTTAAAATCCACGTTTGATGTTCTTCATAGCGAGCCACTCGCTGTAACGATTGCAAACGCTCGGTTGATAAAATTTCTTCTGGATTTTCTAAAAAATGTGTTAAAAGTTTTTCTGATTTATTTTGTAACCCAAAGTCAGTCTGATACCGTTGAAAGCCAAAATTTTTGCGTAAGCGTTGCATCGTATTTAAGCTTTTTACCATATTCTCACGATTAATTTGTTCCCAATCAGCATTTTTTTGTGCTACATAATGAATATCTGAGCCTTCTGTCACTAGATAAGGCGATAATTTAAGTAGCGTTTCCACATCTAGATACATCAAACTATATAAGCCTCGTGACGTTTGACGATGATCAAAAAATAAAATAGCATACGTTCCATTATCAAAAGCAATAAGCGGTCGATAATTCATATCGTCTTCCATCAATTCTAAACTATACGTATCGCCACGATAGTCAAATGTAATATTCGGCGAAATCGTGGTAAACTTCGTCACATCTTGCAAGTCCATTTCAAAGTAAAAAGGTGTAATATCCATTTCACCAGAGCGCAAGACTTTAATGCTGTTAATTTTTTGACTGGTTGTCGCGACTTCTAAGTAGCCCATTTCACTCGTTTGGTACGTATGATACTTAAATTCAAAACCCGAATCAGTAACGCTTGTTGCGGAGCCTACAAATTGTTCAAACTTAGTAATCGGTTCACCAATCCAAACAGCTAAGCCTTCTGTTGTGATTTTTTGCGTATTTAAAGTCGTTGAAGGTGGTTCTTTGTGAATTGTCGGTTGAATTGGTTGAGGTGAAGCTTTGTATGAAATTATCGGTTGTAAATACACACCGATAAAACAAAGCAACAATATCCCGACAAAAAGCAGTCCTCGCCGTTTCACAAAATCCACCTCCTCTTCTTTAAATTTTCATTTCATTATTTTTCACGGACTTCAATTAATAAGTCACCGGATTGAATTGGTTCACCGGCCGTTACATGAATATGTTCAACTACACCATCAAAACGTGATTGAATCGCTGTTTCCATTTTCATGGCTTCCGTCACTAATAAAGTATCGCCACGTTTAACTTTATCGCCACGTTTGACACTGACTTCTAAGACAGAACCTGACATTGTTGCCCCATATTGTTCTTTATTCGTTGGTTCAACTTTTCGTTTGGCTTGAACCGTACTCTTAATTGAATTGTCTTTAACGACGATTTCACGACGTTGACCATTCAAGTTAAAGAACAATGTTCGATTTCCTTCTAGGTCAGGCTCGCCAATATCATCTAGATGAATAATTAAGACTTTTCCTTTTTCAATTTCGACGTTAATTCTTTCACCTAAACGCATACCATAAAAGAATGTTGGTGTATCTAAGACTTTAACATCTGCAAACATGTCATAAGATTTACGGTACGTTAAAAATACTTCTGGATACATTAAGTAGCTCAAAACCTCTTCTTGTTTTGGCTCATAACCGATTAGTTGAGTAAGTTCCGATTTTACTTCATCGAAATTAACTGGCGCTGCTAATGATCCTGGTCGAACATCGTATGCTTCTTTTCCTTTTAAAATGATCGACTGTAATTTTTTCGGGAAGCCACCCACTGGTTGACCTAAATCACCTCTAAAGAAGCTCACAACTGATTCTGGGAAACTTAATTCCATGCCTCGTTCATAAATCGCTTCTTCGGTTAGATTATTTTGGACCATAAAGAGTGCCATATCACCTACAACTTTTGAAGAAGGTGTAACTTTAACGATATCACCAAACATCATGTTGACGTGGCGATACATTGCAGTAATTTCATCCCAACGATCACCTAAACCAGTTGCTTTAGCTTGTTGTTGTAAGTTTGAGTATTGACCACCTGGCATCTCATGTAGATAAACTTCTGTTTGCGGTGCATTTAAACCATTTTCAAAGGCTTTGTAGTATAAACGAACATCTTCCCAGTAGTGATTTAATTTTTGAACTTTTTTAATTTCAACATCTGGTACGCGTTTTCCGTTGACCAAAGCATAATATAAACTACTTAAGCTTGGTTGGCTCGTATGACTACTCATCGCACTAATTGCCACATCGACAATGTCGACCCCAGCCGTTACTGCCGCTGAGTATGTGATAATCCCGTTTCCGCTTGTATCATGTGTATGCAAATGAATTGGGATATCAATAGCTGCTTTCAATTCACTAATTAAACGATAAGAAGCTTGTGGCATTAAGAGTCCGGCCATATCTTTAATCGCAATCGTATGAGCTCCTAACGCTTGTAGCTCTTTTGCCATATCGATATAGTATTGGACGTTATATTTAGCACGACTTGGATCGTTAATATCACCTGTATAACAAATCGCCGCTTCTGCCATTTTACCTGCATCTCGGACCGCTTGAATACTCTTTTCCATTTGTGGAATCCAATTTAAACTGTCAAAAATACGGAATACGTCAATTCCTTGACTAGCTGCTTCATTGATGAATTCAACAATAACATTATCTGGATAGTTGGAATAACCAACCGCATTCGAACCACGGAATAACATTTGTAATAACGTATTTGGCATGCGTTTACGAATCGTGCGCAATCTTTCCCACGGATCTTCAGTTAAGAAACGATACGAAACATCAAAAGTCGCCCCGCCCCACATCTCGCTTGAGAATAAAGTTGGAATGGCTTGCTCGGTTTGCGTCGCAATTTTAGCGATATCAGTCGTTCGAACACGTGTTGCTAATAAACTTTGATGCGCATCACGGAAAGTCGTATCCGTTAGTAAGACATTCTTTTGATCTAAAATCCACTTCGATACAGCATCAGCACCTTGTGTATCTAAAATGCTTTTCGCTGTTAATATTTTTGGCTCAACAAGCTCCAACTTTTTAGGGATACGTGGTGCATCAAAATATTTTTTGCGATTCTTTTCAATTCCAGGGAAACCATTAATTGTGATCTCGGCAATATATTTCATTGTCTTGTTGCCACGGTCTCTTGTACGCGGGAATTCAAATAATTCAGGCGTTGTATCGATAAAGGTTGTATGAGCTTTACCAGTACGAAACTCTGGGTGTTGCACAACATTACGCATAAAGGCTAAGTTGGTTTCCACTCCACGAATACGGAACTCTTTCAAGCTACGTTCCATTTTGCTAATTGCTTGTTCAAACGTTGCACCATGTGTACAAACTTTAACAAGTAATGAATCAAAATACGGCGTAACAACAGCACCGGCATATGCATTACCCACGTCTAAACGTACACCAAAACCACCTGGTGAACGATAAGTATCAATTTTACCCGTGTCTGGCATGAAGTTATTTAACGGATCTTCAGTCGTCACACGACATTGAATTGCTGCACCTTCAAAGGTTAGTTTATCTTGTGTCGGGATACCAATTTCTTTATGTAAATCTAATCCTTGAGCAATCAAGATTTGACTAGTCACGATATCAACATCCGTGATTAATTCAGTAATTGTATGTTCCACCTGAACACGAGGATTAACCTCGATAAAGTAAAAATTATCGCCTTCAACTAAGAATTCAACTGTACCCGCATTTACATAACCTACGTGGCTCATTAATTTAACCGCTGCTTGACAAATTTCTTTCCGTTGTTCAGCTGACATTGAGACACAAGGGGCTACTTCAACGACTTTTTGATGACGACGTTGCACCGAACAGTCACGTTCAAATAAGTGAATCACGTTGCCGTGTGTATCACCTAAAATTTGAACTTCAATATGTTTTGGTTGACTAATATATTTTTCAACATAAACTTCATCACTACCAAAAGCCGCTTTCGCTTCACTCTTCGCTCGATCATACCCTTCTCTAGCTTCAGCTTCATTGTGCGCCACGCGCATTCCACGACCACCACCACCAAGAGCGGCTTTAATCATAACAGGATAGCCATATTCGTCCGCAAAAGCTAAGACATCTTCAATGGAGTCAATTGGACCATCTGTACCAGGGATTGACTGAACGCCTGCTTCAATCGCTGCTTGTTTGGCTTTAATTTTATCACCAAAAATATCTAAATGGTGCGTCGTTGGACCGATAAAAATCAGACCTTCTTCTTCACAACGGCGAGCGAACTCTAAGTTTTCAGATAAGAAACCATAACCTGGGTGAATCCCTTCAGCTCCGGAGTCTTTTGCAATTCGAATGATATCTTCAATATCTAAATAAGCATCAATTGGACGTTTGCCTTTACCAACAACATAGGCTTCGTCTGCTTTGAAACGATGAACAGAATATTCATCTTCTTGGGCATAAATGCCGACTGTTTTAATTTTTAACTCTGCACAGGCACGAAAAACGCGCGTTGCAATTTCTCCACGGTTTGCTACTAATATTTTTTTCATACGACTACTCCTTTTTAATTAAACCAATTGATATTTTTTCCTTTTCTCGTCCGCACTAATATTCAAGACAAATCCGATACAAATCGAATAAGTTAATAAACTCGAACCACCTTGACTAATAAATGGGAAGGTAATCCCTGTTAGTGGGATAATACCTGTAATCCCACCTAAATTAACAAAAACAGAAATTAATAATAGACCGCCGATTCCATAACACATAATTGAGTTAAATGGATCATTTGAGCGGGTTCCGATTAAAATAATGCGTGCAATCATATAAAATAAAATTCCTAGTACAATGATCGCAACAATTAAGCCTAATTCCTCAACCACGATTGCAAAGGCAAAATCGGTATGGGCAAATTTTAAGAACCCATTTTTTTGAATACTATTTCCAAGACCACGGCCAAAGAGTCCTCCATTAAACATAGCGTAGTAACCTTGAATCATTTGATGACCATCACCAAATTCATCTAAGAATGGATTTCTAAAAGCCGCAAATCGTGACACTACATGGGCAGGTAAAAAGGCACTCCCCACACTATTAACAAATAAAACAGCGAGGTAACTACCTACCACAGCTAGCCCACCTGTCGCTAAAGTAAAGCGATAACTGATCCCACTTGCTAATAAAAGAATCATAACCAACAAAACAATGACAGCAGCATTTCCAAAATCTGGATAAAGTGCTAAGATAACAATTTGTCCAAAAATGACAAACAGTGAACCTTTGACGATATCAAAAAACTTTTTTTGAACAATCTCTTGATTTTTAGCTAAGACGACGGTTAAAAACCAAATAATAATTACTTTTAAAAACTCAACTGGTTGAATAGTACCGACACCTGGAATAGGTATCCATCCTCGACTTCCATTAATTGGTTCAAATAAAAAAGCTAGAATGAGCAAAAAAGTCACAACGACCATCGCAAAATAGACAATCCCCTTTTTCTTTAAAAAGTCGAGTTTCATCTTGTAAATAGTAAAAATTGCAATCAAGCTAATTATCCAAAAAGCAAATTGACTAATCGCTTGTTTCGCGGTGTTACCACCTTGAATTAATTGAACATAAGAAGTCGTACTATAAACCATCATTAGCCCTAATATATTAAGGACAAAATAGGGTAGTAAAATTCCCCAGTCAAGTAAATGTCTCTTTTTAAATGTTTTTGGCAAGTGCTTAATCCTCCTTGCCTGTTTCAATTTCTTTGCGTTCAGCAAACACTTCATGATACATACGATTTAAATCGCGTTCTAAGTCACTTAATAATTGCTGCCCTTCATTGTTCGTTATCGCCTCCAAAGAAATGGCAAAAGCGATTTGGCGAGAGAGTCCGTACATTTGAGTATCAACAACTTCTTCAAAAGCTTTGCAATGGGCGATGCACAGGCTATTTTTTTGATTCGAAATTAAAAGACGAATGCGATTTGCTTCTTCCTCTAGAAGCGCAATAGCTTTTTTATCGGAAAATTCTTCCATTCCAATACCCTCCTTTTTTATTCGTTTCATTATTATATCACAACTTTCCTGTTATTCCTTGGAACTTTTCAAGAAAAACGTAAATTTGCAATCTGTGAAACATTTTGTAAATATGAAACTTTTTTCGACCTTTAATTAAAAAAACATTTTATAAAAGGTTCATTTATCAAGCTTTTAACTTAATAGATTCTTAAGTTACCCACATTAAAAAATTTTTTATTCAAAATTGCGTATCTATTAATCATTGAAAAAATGAAAAGTTAGCAAACAAAAAATACGCCTTTTACACTTTTCTTACCCCATTTTCCATCTAAAAAAGCAATAATCAATGAAATAGCGAACAATCGCTATTTCCCAGACCAAGAGATCTCTCAAAAAAGAATCTACCTTTATTCTCGACTTGGATTAACTTTTTTTGTTCCTGTTGATTATTAATTTACTTATAATTCTGATTGGTTTCTCACTAGATACCTTGTTCATTAAAATGATTTCGTTCTTTATATAGAAAAAACTCCTCGAGAAGCATTTTCCCGAGGAGTTAAAATTGTTAATTATTCAGCTTTTTTCTTTTTCTTAGATGCTTTTTCACGTTCGTTTTTGTTTAAGATTTGTTTACGTAAACGAATGCTTTCAGGTGTTACCTCACAATATTCGTCTTCATTTAAGAATTCTAAAGATTCTTCTAATGTTAAACGGCGAGGTTTTTTGATAACAGACGTTTGATCTTTATTCGCTGAACGAACGTTTGTCATTTGTTTTGCTTTCGTGATGTTAACAGTTAAGTCATTATCACGAGCATTTTCACCAATAATCATGCCTTCGTAAACTTCTGTTGTTGGTTCAACAAAAACTGTTCCGCGTTCTTCAATACTCATGATTGAATACGTTGTCGCTTTACCTGCATCAATTGAGACAAGCGCTCCGTGATGGCGACCACCAATTTGTTGTTGAATCATCGGTAAATATTGATCAAATGTGTGATGGAAAATACCATATCCACGAGTTAAGGATAGGAATTCTGTTGTATAACCAATTAAACCACGAGCAGGTGCTAAGAAAATGATACGGACTTGACCATTACCAGTGTTAATCATATCTTGCATTTCAGCTTTACGATTACCTAATGATTCAATGACTGAACCTAGGTACTCTTCTGGTGTGTCGATTTGTACGCGTTCAAATGGTTCACACTTCACGCCATCAATTTCACGTTCGATAACTTTCGGGCGTGATACTTGTAACTCATAACCTTCACGACGCATATTTTCAATTAAAATTGATAAATGAAGTTCGCCACGACCAGAAACAATCCATGAATCCGGACCGATTGGATCAATACGTAATGAAACATCTGTTTGTAACTCAGACATTAAGCGCTCTTCAATTTTACGAGCAGTCACGTATTTACCTTCACGTCCAGCAAACGGTGAATTATTTACTAAGAAAGTCATTTGTAATGTTGGTTCATCAATGTGTAATATTGGTAAAGCTTCTTGATGGTTCTCAGGTGTTACTGTTTCCCCAACGAAGATGTCTTCCATACCTGAAACGGCAATTAAATCGCCCGCTTTTGCTTCTTGAATTTCAACACGGTCAAAGCCTAAGAAACCAAGTAATTTTGTAACACGGAATTTTTTCACTGTGCCATCAAGTTTCATTAAGGCAACTTGGTCACCAACACGGATTGTTCCACGGAAAACACGGCCAATCCCAATACGACCTACATAGTCATTGTAGTCTAATAAAGAAACTTGGAATTGTAATGGTTCGTCACTATTATCGACTGGAGCTGGAATATGTTCGATAATTGTATCAAAGATGTGTGTCATTGTTGGTTCTTGATCTGCTGGGTTATCTGATAAGCTTGATGAACCATTTAAAGCAGATGCATAAATAACTGGGAAATCTAATTGATCGTCTTCTGCGCCTAATTCAATAAACAATTCTAACACTTCATCCACAACGTGTTCCGGACGAGCAGAAGGTTTATCAATTTTATTTACAACAACAATCGGAGTCACGCCTTGCTCTAACGCTTTTTTCAATACAAAACGCGTTTGAGGCATCGTACCTTCGTAAGCATCAACGACTAAGATTACTCCGTCAACCATTTTCATGATACGTTCCACTTCACCACCGAAATCCGCGTGTCCTGGAGTATCTAAAATGTTAATACGGGTACCCTTGTATTCAACGGCAGTATTTTTAGCTAAGATTGTAATGCCACGCTCTTGCTCAATCGCGTTTGAATCCATTGATTTGTGTTCTGTTTTACGTTGGTTCAAAACGTTTGATTGATTTAACAATTCATCAACTAAAGTTGTTTTACCGTGGTCAACGTGGGCGATAATCGCTACGTTACGTAGATCTGTTCTATATTTCAATTTATTTTGCTCCTTTTTTCTTTTGGCTTTCCATTCGACAAGCAATTATAACAAAAAAACTTTCTGAAATATAGTGAAAAGTTTTCAATTTGCTATATTTTTTTAAATTTATGTCCAAGGAAGGTCGAGTGATAGCTCTTTTGAAAACGATTTGTACGTTTCTCGTTCTTTTAAACGGTGCTTACGGCGTTCTTCATAACCGGAACAGACAAGTTTTTCTTCCTTAGTCTCAGGTTTGACTTGCGGTAAGACAAAGTCTGCTTCTTCATTCATATATGACGGGACTGCGACAAACGTCATGAAACTAGTTGCGGCTAAATAACGATCCCCAGTTACTAAATCTTCCCCAATTACTTTAACAAAAACTTCCATTGATTTTCGATTGACCCCTGAAATAAAGGTCTCCACACAAACCGAGTGATTCGAATGTAACGGTTTCAAAAAATTGAATTGATCAAGCGATGCGGTCACTGCCCCTCGGCGACAATGGCGACTAACAGAAATTGATGCTGCGTTGTCAACATAAGTCATTAATCGACCACCATATAAAAACCCAAAGGGATTTAAGTCAAACGGCAAAATTCGATGCGTTTGAACGACTTTTGATTCCCGACAAGTTTTGATTTCTTGCATTATTACTCCTCCACTTCTCAAACTATTGTAGTATACAGAACAATCCCTTTTTTGTCGAGAAAAAAGCAAAGGAACACTGGATGTGCTTGATTCCAACACCCACGTCCTTTGCAGTTAATATTTTCTAAAGCGTTGATACCTTGCCTCTAAAAGGGTTGGTATTTCTATTGCTGATAGTTCCTTTAGTTTGAAAATCAAATCACTTTGTAAACGTCTAATAACCGCTTCTTGCGATAACGTTTCGCCTCGGAATGTTTCTAAAATCACCCGATCGACAACTTCTAACTCTTTTAATTCACGAGCCGTAATTTTCATTAAGCCTGCCGCTTCATTGGCACGACTGCCATCTTTCCATAAAATAGAAGCAAAGCCTTCTGGTGATAAAATGGCATAAATTGAATGCTCTAGCATCCAAACTTCATCTCCTAGTGCTAAAGCTAACGCACCACCACTACCACCTTCTCCAATAATGATCGAAATAATCGGTACGCTCAAATCAGACATTTCAAACAAGCTTTGGGCGATTGCTTCCCCTTCGCCACGTTCTTCTGCTCCAATACCACAAAAGGCCCCCGCCGTATTAATAAAAGTAATAACAGGACGCTTAAACTTCTCCGCCTGCTTCATCAAACGCAAAGCTTTACGATAGCCTTCTGGATGAGGAGCACCAAAATTACGACGCAAATTTTCCGGTAAATTACGGCCTTTTTGAATGCCGATAACCGTTACGGGTTTGCCATCAAGCAAAGCTACGCCACCAACAACCGCTTCATCATCTGCATAAAAACGATCTCCGTGAAACTCTTGAAAGTTATCAAAAATCCCTTCAAAATAATCAAGTGCAGTCAAGCGATCTTTTGAGCGAGCAAGTTGAACAATTTCATGTGCACTTCTACTCATAATCTACCCATCCTTTCGCTGTATGCATTTGCACCAATTCAAAAATCCGTTGACGCAATTCCATTCTTGGAACAATTTGATCAACAAAGCCATGTTCAAGTAGGAATTCAGCTTTTTGAAAGTCTTCTGGTAACTCTTGGCGAATTGTTTGTTCAATAACTCGACGACCGGCAAAACCAATTAGCGCTTGTGGTTCTGCTAAAATAATATCGCCTTCCATTGCAAAACTAGCAGTGACACCACCTGTGGTCGGATCGGTTAAAATCGTTAAATAAAATAAGCCAGCATTACTATGACGTTTGACCGCCGCTGAAATTTTAGCCATTTGCATTAAAGATAAAATTCCTTCTTGCATCCGTGCACCACCTGACGCGGTAAAGATAACAACTGGCAATTTTTTTTCAATCGCTCGTTCGAACAATCGAGTAATTTTTTCGCCGACAATCGTCCCCATACTTCCCATAATAAAATGAGAATCCATAATTGCTAAGGCAATTTTTTCGCCATGAATCATTGCTTCGCCAGTTAAAACGGCCTCATCTAATTTTGTTGCGGCTTTTGCTTTTTCTAGTTTATCTAAATAACCCGGGAAATTTAACGGATCTTTGGTTACAAGCCTCATATCCCATTCATCAAAGCTCTTCTCATCAACTGTTAACTTCAGTCTTTCCCATGCGGTAATCCGAAAGTTATAGCCACAATTAGGACAAACTTTTTCATCACCCATATCTTTACGATATAAAATATGTTTACAACTTGGGCATTTTGCCCACATATCATCTGGAACTTGTGGGCCTTCTGACGGCAAGTTTTTATGAGCCGGTCGAATCGGAATATAGTTTTTTTTCTTTCTAAACAAAGCCATCTAAAGACCTCCTCTTAGTTTTCAGGTGTCCATTCTGGTAAAAATTCTTCTTGTAAAAAGGCTGTGGTGTAATCCCCAGCGACCACGTTTGGATGACTAATTAAGTCCATTTGGAACTCAACATTCGTCGTGATGCCTTCTGTCACAAACTCACTTAATGCCCGTTGCATTTTCATCAAGGCTTCCAAGCGTGTTTCGCCATGAACAATCACTTTAGCAATCATTGAATCGTAGTATGGTGGAATCGTATAACCAGAATACATCGCACTGTCAACTCGCAAACCCATACCGCCACCTGGTAACAATAGATTTTTGATTTTCCCAGGTGAAGGAGCAAAGTTAAAGGCCGAATTTTCAGCATTAATTCGACATTCAATTGCATGCCCACGAATTGCAATATCGGTTTGCTCTAAAGTTAGTTTTTCACCACTTGCAATCTCAAGTTGTTTTTTGACTAAATCAACTCCGGTGACCATCTCAGTAATTGGATGTTCCACTTGAATGCGGGTGTTCATCTCCATGAAATAAAATTCTCCCGATTGATCCATTAAAAATTCAATCGTACCGGCATTGCGATAAGAAACGGCTTTAGCAGCTTTGATTGCTGCAGCACCGATTGCTTGGCGTTTCTCAGTGCTAATCGCAACAGAAGGGGCTTCTTCTAAGACTTTTTGGTTATTCCGTTGCAACGAACAATCGCGCTCACCTAAATGAATAATATGACCGTAATTATCGCCCAAAATCTGAATTTCAATATGACGCGCTGGATAGATAATTTTTTCAATGTACATTTCATCATTACCAAAGGCAGCTTTAGCTTCTTGTTGCGCTGAAGTAAAGTTCGGCGCAAGCGCTTCTTTAGAAGTTACTTTACGAATCCCCTTACCGCCGCCACCCGCTGCTGCTTTTAACATGACAGGATAGCCAATCGCTTCAGCAATCGTTAACGCCTCATCTACAGTTGAAATGGCGCCATCACTGCCTGGAATAACTGGAACACCTGCTTCAATCATTAAACGTCGAGCATTGATTTTATTTCCCATTGCATCAATGGTTTCACTTTTTGGACCAATGAATGTGACATTGATTTCCTCACACATTGCAGCAAATTGACTGTTTTCAGAGAGAAAACCAAAACCTGGATGAATCGCCTCGGCTTTTGTGACAATTGCTGCACTTAATATTTGTTGGACATTTAAATAAGACTCGGCTGCTTTGGCTGGTCCGATACAAATTGCTTCATCGGCTAATTCCGCATGCAGCGCCTCTTTATCCGCTTCTGAATAAACCGCTACAGTTTGAATTCCTAATTCGCGACAAGCACGAATAATTCTTACCGCAATTTCACCGCGGTTTGCAATTAAAATTTTTGAAAACATAGGTCACCTATCCAATCATGAAAGTTAATTCTGCTTCGGCAACTTTCTTGCCATCTACTCGAGCGACACCTTTGCCGATTCCCGCTGAAGATTTTACTTTAATGATTTCAACTTCTAAAATCAACGTGTCTCCTGGTGTAACCTTTTGGCGGAATTTTGCTTTGTCAATCCCACCGAAATAAGCTGTTTTTCCTTTGAATTGTTCTAAAGAAAGTAAGGCTACCGCACCCGCTTGAGCCATTGCTTCAACAATCAAAACTCCCGGCATTACAGGTTCGTGTGGGAAATGTCCTTGAAAAAACGGCTCGTTAATCGTTACATTTTTCTTAGCGATAACTTTTTCGCCATCAACCAACTCTTCTACACGATCGATTAATAGCATCGGGTAACGATGTGGAATAATCTCTTTAATTTGCTGAATATTTAATTGTGTCATTTTTTATCCTTCTTTCACACGGAATAAAGGCTGATTGTATTCAACCACATCCTCATTTTCAACAACAACGGCAACAATTTCACCCGTTACATCACTTGTAATCTCATTCATCACTTTCATCGCTTCGACGATACAAACAACTTCGCCCTTCGTTACACGGTCACCAACCGATTTGAAATTCGGTTGATCGGGTGCTGGTTTTAAATAGACAACACCAACCAATGGCGAGACAATTTCAGTCCCTGCTACGACACTAGCTGCTGGTACGACTTCAGATGCTTTCTCTTGAGCAACTGGCAAAGAAGCTTTTGGCGCTTCAATCACACTTGGTGTAGAAGCTTCAATCGTTGGTTGTGGTACGACTGATACTGCTTGTCCTCTTGAAACATTATTTTTATTTAAATATAGTTCAAACGAACCTTCTTTTAAATTGAATTCAGTTAAATTCGATTCGCTAAATAGCGTTAATAAGTCTTTTAATTCTTGTTGTTCCATTTCGTGCTTACGCCTCCCAACGCTTCATTAAAAGAACGGCATTATGACCACCGAAACCTAATGAATTACTCATTGCGTACGTTAGATCAGCTTCCACACTTTCATTGATCACAACGTTTAAATCAATTGTTTCATCTTGTTCTGTCACATTGATGGTTGGTGGGATAAATTGATGTTGCAACGCTAGAAGCGAGGCAATCGCTTCAATTCCACCTGCAGCGCCTAATAAATGACCCGTCATCGATTTGGTACTACTTACGTATGCTTGACGGTAATCGTCGCCTAATCCATATTGAATGGAAGTTGCTTCCGCACTATCATTAGCCGGTGTACTTGTACCATGGGCATTAATATAACTAATTTCTGATGGTTGAACGCCAGCTTCATTCATTGCGAGTTTCATTGCTTTTCCAGCACCTGATCCATCTGGATTTGGCGCAGTCATATGATAAGCATCACAGTTTGCACCGTAACCAACAACCTCACCTAGAATATTCGCTCCACGAGCAAGCGCATGATCTAATGATTCCATCACTAAAACACCGGCACCTTCTCCCATTACGAAACCACTACGATTTTTATCAAACGGTGTTGATGCTTTGTTTGGATCGGTTTCTGTTGTTAAAGCTGTCAATGCAGCAAAACCAGCAATTCCGATTTCACAGATCGTCGCTTCTGAACCTCCAGCTAAAATGACATCTGAATAGCCATGTTTAATACTGCGGAAGGCTTCGCCAATTGAATGGGTACCTGAAGCACAAGCTGTCACAATTGTTGTACAAATCCCTTTCGCGCCGACGCGTAAAGCGATATTTCCTGCAACCATATTAACAATCGACATCGGTACAAACATTGGCGAAACTCGATTAGGACCTTTTTCATTCATGCGCGTCACTTGGTCTTGGATTGTTGGCAAGCCACCAATTCCAGAACCTACGATTACGCCAAAACGGTCTTCATCAACTTTTTCACTTGTTAAATCAGCCATTTCAAGTGCCTCTAGAGCAGCATAGATACCATAAATAGAAAACATATCCATCCGTTTTGTATCTTTTTTCTTGAAATATTTTTCTAATGGGAATTCTTTGACTTCACCGGCAACAGAAATACCTGTTGCTTCTGCGTCAAATTTTGTAATGGGACCAATCCCATTCGTTCCATTTTTTAAGCTTGCTAAAAAATCTTCCGGTGTGTTTCCGATTGGAGAAGCGACACCATAACCTGTAATTACTACTCGATTCATCATTATACTCTCCTATCTTATCCGTGCATTACCAGTCCACCATCAACATTGACAACTTGACCCGTGATGTAAGAACTTTTTGCTAAGAAAATTGCTGTTTGTGCCACATCTTCTACTGACCCAAAACGTTGCATTGGGATATTTTTTTTGACTTCTTCAATGACTTTTTCACCTAAAACTTCTGTCATATCAGTTTTAATAAAACCAGGAGCAATGGCGTTACATGTAATGCCACGTGGTGCGACTTCACGAGCGACTGATTTGGTAAAACCAACAACTCCCGCTTTACTAGCAGCATAGTTCGCTTGGCCAACATTCCCCATTAAACCTGAAACGCTCGAAAGGTTAACAATCGCTCCTTCACGTTGTTTTAACATTTTCTTTAAAACTTGCTGGGTCATATTAAATGTACCAGTTAAATTGATTTTTAAGACTTGGTCAAATTCATCGGGTTTCATACGCAACATTAATTTGTCGTTCGTAATTCCGGCATTATTAACTAAAATCGTCACCGGACCCAGTTGATCTTCGGTTTCTTTAATCATGCGACTAGCTTGCTCAAAATCTGAAATGTCCCCTGATACGGCGATGCATTTCACACCTAAGTCCGTAATTTCTGCAATCAACGCGTCAGAAATTGCACTACGTCCATTTAAGACAATGTTACTGCCTTCTTTGGCAAAGGCTTTAGCAATTTCTAGGCCAATTCCACGTGTACTACCTGTAATAAAAGCAACTTTATCTTTTAAATCCATACTAGCCTCCTAAGCTAAAGCCTCCAACGTCTCTTCAAATGTCTTCACATCTTCGACACGAGTCACTTTAATTGATTTATCAATTTTCTTTACAAAACCGGTCAAAACTTTTCCAGGTCCAATCTCAACAATTTGCTCAACACCTAAATTTTTCAACGTTTCGATACTTTCGTAAAAGCGAACTGGCGACATGACCTGTCTTTCTAGTAAATCCTTAATTTCTGCTTGTTCCATCACTTGAGCGGTTGTATTACTAATAACCGGAATCTTCATTTCATCTATTTCAATTTCTGTTAAGACAACTTTTAACTTTTCAGCAGCTGGCTTTAGCAATGCTGTATGAAAAGGACCACTGACATTTAAGGGAATCATGCGTTTGGCCCCTAATTCCGTCAAGTAAGCAACAGCTTGATCAACTGCAGTCACTTCACCGCCAATGACAATTTGTTGTGGTGTATTATAATTTGCGGGAGAAACAATTCCAACAGAACTCGCCTTTTGACAAGCTTCTTCAATCATTTCAATTGGAGTATTCATCACAGCCACCATTTTACCAGTGCCTTGTGGAGCGGCGTTCGCCATAAGTGAACCTCGTTTCGCCACAAGTTTTAGAGCTGTTTCAAAATCAAATACTCCACTAGCAACGAGTGCTGAGTATTCACCTAGGCTAAGCCCTGCAACATAATCACATGATTGACCTTTTTCTTGTAACAAACGCCAAAAAGCAATGCTTACCGTTAGAATTGCCGGCTGGGTATATTCTGTTTGATTTAATTGCTCGTTTTCAGTAAAGCATTGTTGAGCCACATCATAGCCTAGTACTCGACTAGCTTCATCAAAAGTTGCCTTGACAATCGGTTCTCGTTCATATAACTCTTGTCCCATGCCTACATACTGTGCACCTTGTCCACTAAATAAAAAAGCTTTTTTCATGTCAATCTCCTTAATACTTCACAATTTTCATCTCTTGAGGAATTGAAAAATCATCTCAGCGTCTCGCGCTTAATTAAAACAGCAAAGGCTAGGCTTTTAGCCTAGCCTTTTGAATTATGCTTGTTTTTCTACGTATTTAACTAAATCTTCAACTGTCTTAATACCATCTTCTGTTTCGATTTTCACATCAAATTCATCTTCAATTTCATTGATGATTTGGAATAAATCTAAGCTATCTGCTTCTAAATCCTCTTGGATATTTGTTGTTAATTTAATTTCTTCTACATCTTTACCTAATTCTTCTGCAATAATTTCTTGAATTTTTTCAAATGACATTTTAAAATTCCTCCAATATAGTTATCTTCATTTTATTTTTTTATTTATGTTCACAAGTTTTAAAGGATCATTAACACAGAAGCCCATGTTAATCCACCACCAAAACCTGAAAGAACCACTTTTTGGTTGTTACCTAAAACAATTGTTTCTGCTTCAACAGCTTCGTGCAATAAAATTGGTATGGTTGCTGAAGAAGTATTGCCATATTTATCCATGTTTTGTAGAAATTTATGTCGTTCAACCTTTAGTTTGCGCGCCATTTTATCTAAAATACGTGAATTTGCTTGATGGAGTAAATAATAATCAATACTCGCATCCTCGTCTCCAATTAACGTTGCTAAACTTTTAGCAACGTCACGTGTTGCAAAGTCGAAAATCTCGCGACCATTCATCTGAAGGCAAGCGGTTTGCTTTGGTAATAATTTGGTGAATGGATTATTTTGACTATTGGCAAAACCCGATGTCAACGCCTGCCCTCGCGTCCCATCGGCATGTAGACTTTCTTTTAATAGGTGACGCTGTTCAGAAGCTTCTAGCAAAACCCCACCAGCACCATCGCCAAACAGTACGGCCGTGGAACGATCTTCCCAATCGAGTACTTTGGACATAACTTCACCGCCAATTACCAAACCATTTTTAGATCCAGTGCGAATGAGTTTTTCACCCATTGACAAGGCATAAACAAATCCGGCACAAGCTGCACTAATATCAAAAGCAAAAGCATTGATTGCCCCAATCGCACCTTGTACTAAACAAGCAACAGAAGGTGAATTATAATCCGGTGACATCGTAGCGACAATCACAAAATCAATTGACTCAACATCAATTTGACTCTCTGCCAACAATTGCTGAGCAACTTTAATACATAAATCAGAAGTATTTTCAGTCGTTGCAATGTGTCGGGCCTTTATACCGGTCCGAGAATAAATCCATTCATCACTCGTATCCATTACTTCAGCTAGTTGATCATTCGTAACGATTTGTTCAGGTACGTATCGAGCAGTTGCTGTAATCTTTCCAAAATTCATCATTCATCTACACTCACTTATACTCTTGTAAGAAAATATGAAGGTTATTCAGTGCTCGTAAAAGGGCATCTGATTCATCTTTCTCCATGTTCTGTAAGGTTGCTTCAATCATTTTTCGATGGAAACTTTGGTGAACACGATACAATAGCTTTCCTTTTTTCGTCAATGATAGTTTGACAACCCGTCGATCATCTTCACTTCGAATCCGTTCAATATAATTCTTTTTTACTAATCGATTAATGGCTGTCGTTAATGTCCCAACCGTAATCCCCAAATCTTTAGCGACTTCAGAAGTAGTTTTTTTACGATACATGCCAATCGCTTCAATTGTATGCATTTCTGTAATTGATAAATCATTAAAATGGGATTTTCTTAGTTCTGATTCTTCAATTACTAAAATATCATTAAAAACATCTACTAATAAATCGTTAATTTTTTCAAAATCCGGTCGCATTATCCTAACCCCCATCCAATTAGTTTGATTGTCAAATCATTTGACAATCAAACTATAATTTAAATAAGCATGAATTGCAAGCTTATTTTTAGTATTTCTTCGATTTTTCATAATGAAAGCGCTTTTTGATACAGAAATCAGCTAATATTCCTTTTGACTATCAAACTAATTACTTACTTACCATAAGTCTTTTTTAAAATTAAAAACCGTTAAATTTTCAGAAATCACTACTTCACTTTCTTTCTCGAATCCATATGCTTCATAAAAATGAACAGCCGGCTGATTTTTTTCTCCTGTCGAAACAATCATTTTTTGACAGTTTTTGTGTTGTTGACAGACATAATTGAGTAACTTTTTACCAATCCCCTGCCTTAACGCTGAAGGATCAATAAATAAACGATAAACATCAATAACTTGTTCTTCGATTTTGTATGATAAGACACCTGTTAGCTTTTTCTTCTGATAGAAACCAATAAACGACTCGTCAACCTCTTGCAGGCCTGTGAATGATTCTTGTAAGGGCGGAATTTGATCCGTTCCTAACAATTCTGCTTCAATTTGATAAGCAGCTTTTTGAATACGATATACCGCTTCGGCAATCCTATTATTTGATAAATCTAGTTCTTGAAACATTTCCTTCTCCTTTAACTACTATATAAATAAAAATCAATTCAAAAAAATATCTGAAAAGAAATACGTAACGTAACTCTCCTCAGATATTTTTTTATTGAATTAAATCATAAATTTCAATGGCCACAATATCAACATTATCAAATTGATAAGGCTGTTTCGTTTGACTATCTGTTAATTCAAAAGTTTCTGTTGAATGATCATAACTAACTGTACACTGTTCTACGCCTTCTTTTTCAAATCGACGAATTTGTACCTCGTTATCTTGCGCCTCAACCATCGCTTCTAAACGTTTGATGATTGCTACTAATTGAGAATTTTTCATTCACTAGACCTCCTATTTTCACTTCTGTTATATTGTATCAAAAGTCCGGACTTCTTGCATTGATTTTCGCTGTTTTTTTTATTTTTTGACTCTTTTTTATACAGAAAGCTTTCGACCAGCTGTTTTTTTATCTACTCTGTCCACCAAAGTTTAATCAAAGCTTGCGTGCCATCATCTGAAAAGCCTTTTACAGCTAGCATTTCGTAGAGTTGTTTGGCTAAAGCAGTCATCGGTAGCTCAATCTCCATTTTGTCGGCTTCATCTAAAACAATTTTTAAATCTTTAATAAAATGCTTCACGAAAAAGCCTGGTGTATAATCTTGACGTAAAATTCTTGGCGAATAATTAATCATTGACCAATTAGCTGCTGCGCCCCCAGATAATGTTTCAATCACGTTATTTAAATCTAGCCCCGCTGCTTGACTGTATACAAGCATCTCAGTCATTCCAAGCATTGTTCCCGCCACCATAATTTGATTGGCCATTTTTGTATGTTGACCTTTGCCGGCTGAACCGTGGAGATGAAAAGATTTTCCAAAAATTTTAAATAAAGGTAACACTCGATCGTACGCTACTTGACTGCCACCCGCCATAATCGTTAATGTACCATTTTTAGCTCCTAAATCGCCACCTGAAACAGGAGCATCCAAGCTAAACCCTTGTTTTTCACGCGCAACCTTTTCAATTTTTTCAGCTAAAGAGGGGGTACTAGTCGTTAAATCGACAACAATTTTATTTGAAAGTTCACTTGCAAATATCCCTTTTTCAGGATCGAAGTAAGTTTCCTCCACATCACTCGGATAACCTACCATCGTAAAAATAATCTCACTTGCATCTGTGACTTCCTTAGCATTTGATTTCCAAGAAGCACCTTGTGCAATTAGTGCTTCTGCTTTACTTTTAGTCCGTGTATAAATCATCAATTGATGGTCTGCAGCCAGTAAATGTCTAACAATCGATTGCCCCATCACACCGGTGCCAATAAATCCAATCTTCATTTTTTATCCCCCAATTATTTACTACTTTGTTATAATTTTTAAATGTTTTAGACGTGTTTTTAAGCGACTTTCATCTTTTTCCTCTTGATATTTTTTCACGAAATATAAGTCCATTATTTCATTATAAAAAGCAAGGATTGATTCCCCGAAAAATTCTGCCGAAATCTCATATAACTTATTTTCAACAACTTCAGGTTTCTTTTGGGGCATTTCTGTTAAATAATCAATCAAACTTGCAGCAAATCCTTCTTGGTCATCATATGTTTGTCCCAATGAATGATCACTAATTAACTGGTCGAGATACGCATTTCCTGCCACGATCATTTGCGTTCCTGAAGCCATAGCTTCCGTATAAGTCAACCCTTGCGTTTCCGAGGTCGATGCACTCACAAAATAGTCTGCCGCATGATAGTAAAATGCCACTTCATCGGCTGACACCTCACCAACAAAAGAAACAATTGATTCTAATCCAAGCTCCTCAACTAAGGCCTCTAAACTCGATTTATATGGGCCATCGCCGACAACCATTAAACGAACCTCTGGAAACTTCTCTAAAATTTTTGGTAATCCTTCAATAATTGCCTGTGTATTTTTTTCAAACGACAAACGACTTAGTGTTAGTAATAATTTTTGATCGGATGTAACGCCCCATTCTTGACGTAGCGTTTCCGACATGTCATTGGTAATATCTGGGCGTAAAAATTTTTCAACATTAACACCAGTTGGAATAATTCGCATTGGCGCTTTGGCCCCATAACCTCGTAAAGTATCTACCACTCGTTGACTTGGACAAACAACTCCTGATGAATGGTCGACAAATTGACGTGATAAAAATTTAACGTAAGAAGGCCTTAAAACTTTTCCTTTGGCAATATAGTGTAAATAATCCTCATACATTGTATGATACGTATGAATGACAGGAATTTCCAAACGTTTACCAATCCACTTGCCTAGTAATCCCGCACCAAACTCCGTATGTGTATGAATCAAATCGAGATCATATTCTTTTGCTTTTAAATATGCAAACCAAAAACCCCGAACGACTAACCGACGCTCTTTAAAAGAGATAAATGGAACACTAGGCATTCTTATAATATTTCTTTCATATTTTGGTGCGTTAGGATCAGTTGTCGTAAAAATAAAGACCTCGTGCCCCTTTTGTTCTAGTTGTTCTTTTAAAGTTTTAATCGACGTCGCAACTCCGCTCACTTGCGGAAAATAAGTATCTGTAAAAAAACCAATTTTCATTTTATTTCACCTTCAACTTCCCTTTATCGTTCTAGCACTTCTTCATAAATCTCTTTTAACTGCTCTCCAATTTTAGGTATGCTTTTTTCAACTGCCGTTTGATAGCCATTCTCACGTAAATCAGGCAGTTTCCCAGTCATTATTCTCTCTATTAATGACACAAAAGCCTCGTTAGTTGTTCCCATATAGCAATTTTCTTTGTCCTTTAGCCACTCGTTGTACACTGGAATCGCTCGTAATAATACATTTTGGCGACTCGCTAATGCTTCCAAAACAACAATGCCTTCCGTTTCTTCATAGGATGGAAAGAAAAATAAATCGGCGTTCGTATATGCGCCTTCTAAAATATCACCTTTAATATAGCCCGAAAAGATAACATTTTTAGGATGGTTACCTCGAACGACTTGACGAACTTTTGCCGGTACACTATATAAAGGCGTATGACCGAACCAAATAAATGTATACTCTGGAAATGATTCTGCGACTTTAACAAAATCTAAGATGCCTTTTCTTTCAAAATAAAGTCCAACAGAGATAATCACCTTTTGCTCAGGTTTTAAAGAAAAATATTCCCGGAATTTTTGTTCCTTTGTTTTACTTTGCTGAAATTTCTCTAACGAAACACCGTTAGATAGCACTTTAATTGGATTTTTAATCCCGTAGTTTTCAATGACCTTTTTTGAATAAGGCGTTGGTGTAATTAATTGATCTGCCGAATTGTATAGCCGGACTAAATGTTTTTTGTAAAATGGTGCCAAAAGATTCGAGCCAATAAAAGAATTTCTAAAATCTTCTTCAGTTGAATGCGCATGATAGATGACTTTTTTATTTCTTTTTTTTGCTTGACGAACCATTCGATAGCTATTTAGACCATAAGTATTTATGTGTAAAATATCATAATTCATATCCGAGTTCTTCGTTGTATATTGGACATTGACACTTTCTAAAGCCTTTTTTTGATGGGTAAAGGCACGACCAATACCCGATTTTTCTAAAAGTTTTTGACTTTCAAAGTACAAAAGTATTTTCACGAAAGACACATTCCCTTCTGTTGATTACCTTTATAGTATAACATAGGTATTTTTAAGAAAATCGTCCTTGAGTCTGATTTTGTCCCTTAATTCCATGTTGTCTAAAGCATAACACAAATTTTATTTTTCAAAAACTAAAGCGAAGTCAAAGAATGAAAAAAAAGACCGCAAGTCCATCTGAAAACAGATTTTCTTGCGGGCCTAGCTTATTCAATAATTAGTTGATGTATTCTTTCATGATTTCAAGAACATCTTCCATTGTGTCACATTCAGTTAGCGCACGATTGGCTAACTCTTTCATTTTACTTGTGTCTAATGTTTTCATTAAACTACGAGTTTTTAGAATTGAAGTGGCACTCATAGAAAATTCATCTAAACCGATACCCATTAATAATGGAACTGCCGTTTGATCGCCGGCCATTTCTCCACACATTCCAGCCCATTTACCTTCAGCGTGCGCTGCATCAACAACGTTTTTGATTAAACGTAAAATTGATGGGTTGTATGGTTGGTAAAGGTAAGAAACTTGCTCATTCATACGGTCTGCTGCCATTGTGTATTGGATTAAATCATTTGTTCCAATACTGAAGAAATCAACTTCTTTAGCGAAGCGATCAGCTAAAATAGCTGCTGCTGGAATTTCAATCATGATACCGACTTGAATCGTATCAGAAACTGCAATACCTTCTGCAATTAATTTGGCTTTCTCTTCATCATACATCTTTTTAGCTGAACGGAATTCTTGTAAAGTAGCTACCATTGGGAACATAATACGTAAGTTACCATGAACAGAAGCTCGTAACAATGCACGTAACTGTGTACGGAACATTCCTTCGCCTAATGATGATAAACTAATACGTAATGCACGGTAACCTAAGAATGGGTTCATTTCATGCGGTAATTGCAAATAAGGAAGTTCCTTATCGCCACCAATGTCCATTGTACGAACAACAACTGGTTTGCCATCCATGCCTTCTAGTACGGCTTTATAAGCAACATATTGATCTTCTTCTGTTGGGAAATCTGGAGAATCCATGTATAAGAATTCTGTACGATATAAGCCAACACCTTCTGCACCATTGTTATGAACACCTGTTAAATCTTTAGGTGTTCCAATGTTTGCAGCAAGTTCAAAATGTTTGCCATCAGCTGTAACTGTTTCAGCATTTTTTAATTTTTCCCACTCTGCTTTTTGAGCAGCGTAGTCTTCACCAATTTTGATGAAGCTTGCTTTTTGGTCTTCAGTTGGATGAACAATCACATCGCCTTCGATACCATTAACTGCTAAAATATCGCCAGCTTTCACTTTTGCAGTGATTTCGCCAGTTCCAACAATTGCTGGAATTTCTAACGAACGCGCCATAATAGCAGAATGCGACGTACGACCACCAATGTCAGTTACAAAAGCTTTTACAAAATTACGGTCTAATTGCGCTGTATCACTTGGCGTTAAGTCATGTGCTACTACAACAACTTCTTCGTTAATCATGGACGGATTTGGTAAAACTACTTGCAATAAGTTTGCTAAAATACGTTTAGCAACGTCGCGGATATCCGCAGCTCTTTCTTGCATGTATGCATTATCTTCCATCGCTTCAAACATACCAATGTACATGTCAGTCACTTCTTTTAAAGCAGATTCTGCATTAACTCTGTTGTCTGAGATGTTTTGTTTAATTTGACCAATCATATCTGGGTCGCTCAAAACCATTAAGTGAGCATCGAATACTTGTGCTTCTTCTTCACCTAAGCTTTCAGCGGCTTTGTTACGAATTTGCTGTAACTCTTCAGATGATTTGCTTAAAGCATCATCCAAGCGCGCTTCTTCAGCTGAACTGTCTTCTACTGTAACTTTTGTAAAGGATAAGTCTGGTTGAACTAATAGATATGCTTTGGCAACAGCAACACCATCACTGGCTGCGATACCTTTTAGCATTTCAGTCATTAGTTTGACAACCCTTCTTTTTGCATTGTTTCAGTAATTGCAGCCATTGCTTCTGCTTCGTCTGTACCTTCGATAGAAATTGTTACATCAGATCCTTGACCAACACCTAAAGACATTACGCCCATGATTGATTTAAGGTTTACTGATTTACCTTTATACTCTAAGTTGATATCAGAGTTAAATTTGCTTGCTGTTTGAACTAACAATGTTGCAGGGCGTGCATGAATCCCTGTCTCTGCGATTACGTTAAAATCTTTCTTTTCCATATTTAATCAAGCTCCTTCATGATAGATAGTATTTTTTTGAGGGAATCCTAATGGTTAGCTGATTGAATCGCTACCAACTTAGAAAAGACCCTTTCAGTTGTTAAGATTAACATTTTTCATCATAATTAACAACTACTTTCGGTACAATTACTTAGAATTAGTGAATTTATTTGTTCAACTTGACCAAGCGATAAATGACTTTACCACTTAAGCCAGCTTCCCCCACAATCGATTGGCGATGTTCACTTGCTAACCAAGCATTTCTGAAAGTCAGGAACATTTCTTTCTCAACAATAATTTCACTAATGACACCATCGACGAGTTTTTGAATCTCGTTGTAAAATTGATTATCGTCCACTTGCTTTCCTCCTCGTATTATATATTTAGAAGCAAATAAAGCTCCTTGAAAACTAAATAAAAATATTTTCATTAATCAAAATCTTATTGCTTGGATATTGTGTGATTTCCCTGAATAATAGAGCTATGGAAAAGGATCTATCGGGAATCTGCTCTTTCCTCCTGTAGTCGAATCTACATTAAAAAGTCTGCATCCTGGAACCTAGTAGTTGACGACAAACACACAAGTTGTAGTTTTCCTTTCATTCCCACTTTTAGAGTAGAAAAGTGAAGTAGCTGGAGGGAAAGGAAGGCATCTACTCATAGGCGAGGTTGTTGGTCTTCTAGGTCTTTCAGGGGCATCCCACAGTATCGAAGCAG
>NZ_JBHSGT010000016.1:0-4808 GCF_042654605.1 Enterococcus eurekensis | reverse complement strand
ACGCTTCTCCTATTGACTATCGAACGACTTGGGAGAAGAAACAACAACACACACGATTAGCCCAAGTCATTCGTCTATCGGTCGGCATAATCGCCAAAACAGGATGAGTTCAAGACGGAAAGGGCGCACTTTCCCTTGTAGTCTTGAGGTCAGGCTGTTAGATTACACAAGCCGATTGATAGATGAATGAGGATCCCTTATTCGGATGAGGGAGGCAAATAAATCACGCACTTGAACCATTATACACCTTATAAAATTTGTTTAAAAAAGTGTTGACAGACCAAAAAATATAAGAATAAGTATATTTATGATATTAGAGATTATACAAATGAAAAAAATGTAGTCTATTATCTTCTTGAAAAAAATGTGATACAGAATTCTTTTAAAACAATTATATCTTCTGAAGGCTTTAAGAAGTTTCTGCCTAAAGATGTTAGTTATCAACTAGTACATAATATTTCAAATATGGGTGATAGGCAGATTGAGTATGAAAACCCACTAGAAAAAGAAAACATAGTTATTGGGTTTGTTGGTAATGTTAGGTATGAGGAAGAAAACATTAAGTTAATTAAAATTTTTAAAGAAGATAAGCGTTTTAAGTTTGGTTATTGGGGAAATGTTAATAGTGGGTTTACTCCTAAAGAAATAATTAAAAATAATGAGAATGTTCACTTTCATGGGAAGTTTTCAAATGTTGATAAGCCCCTAATTTACAATAACGTAAGTTTTATAAATGCAATTTACGGAAATGATGGATTAGAAGTTACAACTGCACTACCAAATAGGCTTTACGATGCATTAATCTTTAAGAAGCCTATTTTGACTTCAAAAGGAACCTTTTTAGGAGAAATTGTAGAAAAAAATGGAATAGGTATAGCGATTGATTTTAATGAAAATGATGTATACGAGAGTATAATATTATATGTTGAAAATTTTAATTATATAGAATTTCAAAAAAAATGTGATAGTTTATTGGATATCTATCTTGAGGAACAACATCGGTTTGAACAAAAAATTTGTAGTTTTATAGAATAAAAAATATGGGTGATAATATGGATAAAATAGATTTAGTTATACTTTGGGTTGATGGTTCAGATTCTGAATGGAGAAATAAAAGAAGTAAAATTGGAGATTTAGAAATAGATGAAGTACGATACAGAGACTATGGCACTTTAAAATATTTATTTAGATCTATTGAAGAGAATTGTGATTGGGTAAATAATATCCATTTAATAACGGATAATCAAAAACCAGAATGGCTAAATTTAAGCAATCCTAAAATAAACCTAGTGTATCATCAAGACTTTATACCTCAGGAATACCTTCCGACATTTAATTCTAATGTTATCGAATTAAATTTGTTTAGATTAGAAGCACTTTCGGACAAGTTTATATTATTCAATGATGATATGTTTTTTAATAATAAAGTAGAACCCGAAGACTTCTTTATAGGCGATAAGATTCTTGACTACGGCGTGTATAATAAAATTGCTCCAAATGAGGAATTTGCGCATACATTATTGAATAATTTAATAATTATTAACGAACACTTTATAAAAAAAGAGACTATGAAAAAAAATTGGAGAAAACAATTCAAGCTTAGATATGGTAAAAACCTACTGAAGAATTTTTTACTGTTACCGTGGAATGATATTCCGGGATATTATAATCATCATCTCCCACAACCACATTTTAAATCGATGTTTGAAAAGTTATATAAATTAGAATCAAAAAAATTCGAAGATTTTTTCCCTAATAAAGTTAGAGGTAAAAATGATTTAAATCATTGGATTTTTAGATATTGGTTATTGGAGGAGGGGAGATATCTACCTCAGAGCAAAAAATTTGGGGAGTATTTACTACTTTCGGATACTAAAAATCTAAAAGAAGTAATATTAGAAAAAAAAGCTAAAGTAGTGTGTATAAATGATGTAGAATGTACAGATTTAGAATTTGAAATATTAGTAGAGAAATTAAATAGTATTTTTGAAGAGAGATATTCAACGAAATCTCAATATGAATACTAGGAGGAAAAAATGACGAGAGATAAATATGTAATTGAAATTTTAGAAGGACAACAAATGACAGCTGGAAGTAAAGCAAAAGAGGATATAGTTAGATTTCTAGTAAATGATGGGTTTTCGAAAATAAGCTTTCAAGCACCGAAAAACAAATTGCGTAGATTGATTTTTGGAAAGTTCTATTGGAAAAATTTTTTGAAGGATGTTAAGAATGAATCAATAATAATCTATCAATATCCAGCATATAGTCGTATTATGGGAGATTACTTTATTGAAGCATCTAAAAAAAAATGTATAACTAAGATTATGGTGATACATGATTTAGATTCGTTCAGAATTTACAAAGATAGTCCAAAAGATATTAAGAGAGAATTAAAATTTTGTAATGAATTTGATGTTGTTGTTTGTCATAACGATACAATGAAAAAATGGTTATTAAGTAATGGATGCACATCACAAATTATCTCCTTAAATATTTTCGATTATCACGAGGTAATTCCTGTTAAGGATAATAAAACAGAGGCTTCAATAGTTTTTGCTGGGAATTTATCAAAGTCAGAATTCATCTCTAAAATAGAATGCAAAACACCTATTAATCTATATGGAGTTTATCCGAAATCACACTATAAAGATAATGTTATGTATCAAGGAGCTTTTGATCCTAGCGATTTAGGAAATCATCTTAATGGAAAATATGGTTTAGTCTGGGATGGAAATTCGACTGATTCATGTACGGGAATGACTGGAGAATACATGAGAATTAATAATCCCCATAAAACTTCATTATATTTGACTATGGGGATTCCCGTAATTATATGGAAAGAAGCTGCTCTAGCAGACTTTATTGTAAAAAATAAACTAGGGATTGCTTTAAGGAATCTAAATCATATCGATAAGGAATTATCGAAAATTACAGAAGAACAGTATTTAGAATTTAAAAAAAATAGCATTGATATTTCAAAGAAATTAAGAGAAGGCTACTTTATTAAAAAAGCAGTTAGAGATGCATTAGATCTACTTAATTAAAAATTGATAGTAACTGGTGTATGAATAAAATTTCGAAGGAGTTATGATTTATGATTTATTTATTATTAATTGTTTTGTTAGCAATAGTTATTGGTAGCTTTTATCTAAACGAGTATGATGCGATATCGCCATCTTTTTTATTCTCGGTTTCAATCACTTCAGGAGTCGCATTTGCTACTTTATATGTTAATAAATGGAATCTGACTTTATCTATGAATACTTTTTTAGTAGTTCTTGGAGGGACAGTAACATTTTTATTAGTTTCTTATTTAACCAAACTCTTATTTTACAAAAAATACAAATTAGAATTACAGAAAGAAAATTTAGAACTGAAAGATTATAAAATTTCAAATTGGAAGTTAAATTTATTCTTAATTTTTGAAATTTTGGTAATTAGTTACACAGTGTATTCGGTAGTGATATTAGTTGGTGGTGATTTTCAAAATATAACATCAGCGATAGTAAAATATAGAAATATAAATATGTTTTCTGATGATAAAATTTGGTTACCTAAGTTGTTAACCTATTCTAGAGTAGCAGTTAATGCAGGCGGATTTTGGTTTTCTTATGTATTAGTTTATAAGTGGTTCGCAGTAAAAAAAATAAATTATCGTATACCTGTTATTGTGTTTTTAAGCATGGTGTCTAGCTATATCCTAGGTGGACGGAATGGTCTAATTAATATGGTTGTCTCTTTAGTAGTATCGTACTTTATTGTGATTAATTATAAAAATGGTTTTAAAAATAATCTGAAAGCTGGGTTGCTACTTCGCTTATTAATAATTTTTGTATTAGTACTTATTAGTTTTGAATCACTTGCACTTTTAATTGGGAGATCTAGTTTTTCCGGAACTTCAAAACTAGATTATTTAGCTATTTACATAGGTGCCCCAATAAAAAATTTAGATTCGTTTTTACAAGAACTTCATGGATATACCCGGATGGATCAGTCTCAAACTTTTAATCATGTAATGAATTGGATAGGTAGGAAATTTAATAATCCAGATTTACTCTATTCGTTAGATCTTCCATTCAGAACAATAAATAATCAAACTCTAGGTAACGTATACACAACATTTTATCCATATGTATATGATTTTGGTTATATAGGCGTTCCTCTTATGATCTTTATAATGTCATTTCTTACTCAATCTCTCTATGAAATGGTTAAGAGAGGAAATAGACAGAGTTCGCTCCCGCTTATTCGCAATATAACGTATGCTTACGTATCCAATTCAATAGTGATGTCTTTTTTCTCAAATAAATTTTATGAGCAACATTTTAATACTGGATTTATTCAAACTATAATTATTTGGTTATTGTTTAATATTTTTTTCTGTACCGATTTTCTTGAAAAAGTATACAATAATGTTTTATTTAGGATTAAAAAAGGAGATAAACAATCGTGAGTTTTGATAAAATTATGGTCGTTTTTGGAACACGTCCAGAAGCGATTAAAATGTGTCCATTAGTAAACGAATTAAAAACAAGAGAAAGTCTAGAAACAATTGTTTGTGTGACAGGGTAACACCGCCAGATGTTAGATCAAGTTTTGGAGACATTTGAGATTGAACCAGATTATGATTTGTCAATTATGAAAAGTAAACAGACGCTTTTTGATGTTACAATAAATATCCTTGATCGTATGAAAGATGTTTTAGAAGAAGTAAAACCAGATATTGTTTTAGTTCATCCCCCTATGTTAGGATAGATGTCGTATAGGAAAATAAGTTATAATAAAAACTATACGGAGGATGATTA